>NZ_JAUBVX010000004.1:99461-193706 GCF_036706065.1 Microcoleus sp. A2-C3
CTTATAAACAGTTAAAGCAGCTTGATAAAACTCGATCGCCTTTTCTAAATTATCCGCCCGCGAACCGTTGATTCTGTTACTGTAGGCAATAGCTAGGTTATTTTGAGTCCCTGCCCAATCTTCGGGGAAATCCTCAAGGGTACGAACAGTTAAAGCAGCCTCATAAAAGCCGATCGCCTTTTCTAAATTATCCGCCCGCAAACCGTTGATTCTGTTACTGTAGGCAATAGCTAGGTTATTTTGAGTCGTTGCCCATTTTTCGGGGAAATCCTCAAGCGTAAGAACAGTTAAAGCAGCTTGAAAAAACTCGATCGCCTTTTCTAAATTATCCGCCCGCGAACCGTTGATTCTGTCACTGTAGGCAGCAGCTAGGTTATTTTGAGTCGTTGCCCATTTTTCGGGGAAATCCTCAAGCTTATAAACAGTTAAAGCAGCTTGATAAAACTCGATCGCCTTTTCCAGATTATCCGCCCGCGAACCTTTGATTCTGTCACGGTAGGCAATAGCTAGATTATTTTGAGTATTTGCCGATTGTTGGGGGAAATCCTCAAAATAAACTGTTAAAGCAGCCTTAAAAAAGCTGATCGCCAGTTCCAGATTATCCGCCCGCGAACCGTTGGTTCTTTCTTTGTAAGCAATAGCTAGGTTATTTTGAGCCATTGCCCATTTTTTGGGGAAATCTTCAAAAGTATAAACTGTTAAAGCAGCCTGACAAAAACCGATTGCCAGTTCCAGATTATCTGCCTCCGAACCGTTGATTCTGTCAGTGTAGGCAACAGCTAGAGTATTTTGAGTATTTGCCCATTCTTTGGGGAAACCCTCAAAAGTAAAAACTCTTAAAGCAGCTTGACAAAATCCGATTGCCTGTTCCATATTTTTTGCCCGCAAACCGCTAATTCTGTCTTTGTACGCATTAGCTAGGTTATTTTGAGTCATTGCCCATTTTTTGGGGAAATCATCAAAGGTATAAACTGTTAAAGCAGCCTGATAAAACTCGATCGCCAGTTCCACATTTTCGGCCCGCGAACCTTTGATTTTGTCAGTGTAAGCAGCAGCTAGGCTATTTTGAGTATTGGCCCATGTTTCACGGAAATCATCAAAAGTATAAACTGTTAGAGCAGCCTGATAACAGCTGATCGCCAGTTCCACATTTTCGGCCCGCGAACCATTGATTCTGTTAGTGTAAGCAGCAGCTAGGCAATTTTGAGTATTTGCCCAATTTTTAGGGAAATCCTCTAGGGTATAGACTGTTAAAGCTGCGTCATAAAACTCGATCGCCCGTTCCAAATTATCCGCTCGCGAACCTTTGATTCTGTTACTGTAGTCATTAGCTAGGTTATATTGAGTTTGAGCAAACTTTTGGCTTCCCGGTTCCCGATTACTTAAAACTATTTGATAACCAGTAATTGCAATTTCAAGATTATTTTCTCTATTGCCATAGGGATATTCACTAATATGAATACTCAAGTTTTCAATAAGGGCGACAATCAATTCAATTGTTTTTGGGTTTTCCGTAATTAATCTCTGGGATACTTGCTGTAAACTCTGGGCAAAACGACTATCGAGGAGATGTTGCCGTCCTTCGAGCATGGGGTATGTTACTTTAGTATAGCTAATATCGCCATTGCTAGCTTCTGCTTGCAATAATTCTAGGATAAATTTTGCATACTCTTGGGGATTTTCTCCTTCAGAGCGATCGCTATCTCCGTCATCGTTCGTATCCATGAATTGCGCTAGGTGACTGACCAGATTTCGGAGGAAGTTAGCTGCATTTTTGCCTCCTTGCTGTGTCAAGTTTTCTGCTACTAACTCGCAAGCTTCCAGAAATCCGCGATCTAATAATTCGGAGTTATCCTGTAATATCTGCGGTTCGTCTCCGTTGGGGCAATTCAGCAGGGTGTGAATTAGTTGCAGATAAGCTTGGGCGCGGGTTTCGTCCATTGTGGAGAGTTGTGAATAACACTGGAATTTATTTTATCATGATTTAGATGGGCTCGGTGGCCAGAAACCGGGTTTTTTTGAGATTCTTCGTTACTGTCGGTAAAAATCGTAAAAACCCGGTTTCTTATACCATTTTTCTAAAATCGTGCAACACTCTTCGACCCCCCCTAGCCCCCCCTTGTAAAGGGGGGGAACAAGAATACGCATTCTTTTTTAAAATTGGTATTAGATGGTGCGCGGGTGGCCAGAAACCGGGTTTTTTTGAGATTCTGCGTTATTGTCGGTAAAAATCGTAAAAACCCGGTTTCTTAGATCGTGCGCGGGTAGCCAGAACTTGACAAGTCACTATCCAGTTGTTACATTACCGACTTTTTCCTTAACTTGCTCTACTTCTGAATGGCTATCTCGCTGCAAAAACTCATCAAGTAACTCATAAAAACGATAAAAAGCTCGTTCTTGATTGTTAGTATAAAACTCGATTATTCTTGCCCACGAACCTGATGTTGATACTTCATATCGCTTTTGCAACCAGGGTTGAAAATCCCCATAAAATTCCATTTCTTTTTGTGTTGGTTCAAATCCCAACTCCCGTCTCGCCGTTCTATAACCGACTATAAACATAAAAAGATCGCTTGCAGAAGCGCGTCCGATATACATTCCTGGTTTTTTATGAATTTTACTCAATATCTCAAAAAGTCCGCTCATCTAAATACTCTCCATAGATAGATAGATAGATAGATAGATACAAATAACTTCAATCTTCAGGTCTAAACACTCGTTCAAAACCCTGATTTCGATAACGTCGATAAACATCAAAATCACTATCCAAAGTAGCAATTGCCGGAATATTCAGCCGTTCAGAAATAGCAATTAGAGACAAATCAGCAAAATCTCCCGGCAAATCTGCATACCGTTCATTCAGTTCAGCAATCCGCGAAAAATCTTCAGGAAGCAATGGGATACATTCATAAAGTTCCGTCGCAAAATCGCGAAGAAATTCATTTTGTGTACGCCAATCTTGACTAAGTAGCCACATAACCTCAGTGGCACAACTAGCAGTAGTTACCAGATTACTTGTACATCTTTCAAAGAAGACTCGCACCTGTTGATGATAGCTATCTTTTACACTGTAGTAAGCTACTAGAACTCCGCTATCTACAATAATTATGGGATAATAAGTCATTGGGGATGATATTCAGGATGTTTTTTCTCCAAATAAGCTGCGATCGCTTTTTTCCGATTTGCCCTTTCTGACAATCCGGGCGGCGCATCTTCTAACAGATGTTCGGGATGTCCCCCACGCCTTTCTACAATAGTTTGACGCGGTTGTAAACTCAGCCAGCGATCTTTAACTAAGCTTTTAATTAATTCATCGCTTGTAGTTTTCTCCATTCCTAGAATTTCTACTAAATAAGCTTCCGTTTCCTTGTCCAACTCTATACTCAGCATGACAATCTCCGAATTAATTACCCTAAATTATACATTCTCCCAAGCCCTGTTGCTGATATTCTTGTATCCATTGACGATACTTTGGAGTCAGTCTGTTATCAACCCACCACACCCAAATACGTTGTCGCGCTAAAGCGCCAGCTTTTATTATGTTTCATACTTCTTGTAAAATGCGACTATTCAAACGCTCATATTCATCCTCTAAGAGCCACATTTTAGCATCACAGGATCGCTTCATCATCCTCATCCAAGTCTAAATTCTCTGGAACTAATCCATCGAAGCTATTGCGGGTAGGAAGCTCAGGCAAATCTCCCAGCATAGCAACTGCTTCAGCAAGTAGATTAAGATTCTCTGGATCGGGGTGTTTTTGTGCCGCACGCACAGCCAAGATGACGACACGCAATCCTCCCCTTAGCCGATCGACATCACGGGCTAGTCCATACATTGCTTGAAAGTCACGTTCCTCAATAATGCGGTACTGTCCTGTTTTTGTCTGGAGGGTAGCAATGACACCATTGGCGATCGAACTGAGTGCTTCTGCGCCCTGCAAACGAAACTTCTCAAACGATGTCCAATTTGCACCGCTTCGCAACCTAAATTTTTTATTTGTAATCTGCATAGTTTCACCTCTTTACTATATCCTAACGTAAACCCAACGAAAAAACAACGGCTCTTGATTTAGATGGGCTCGGTGGCCAGAAACCGGGTTTTTTTGAGAGACTTCGTTACTGTCGGTAAAAATCGTAAAAACCCGGTTTCTTAGATGGTGCGCGGGTGGCCAGAAACCGGGTTTTTTTGAGATTCTGCGTTATTGTTGGTAAAAATCGTAAAAACCCTGACGGAATCGAAATATTTCGATCGCGCGCGGACACTAGGAATATAACCGCTGATTTTATACCTCTTAGGGATTAACTGAACCGTATCAATTTCTACCCAATCCCGTGCAAGAAATCGAAATTACCGTTTCCCGCAGACTTTTTGAGCGCATTGATAATTTTCGTTGTATTATCGTAAGGCCCTTCAATATAACAAGGTTTTCCATTACGACCGAATTTCAAGCCAATTTCGCTGGTTGATTCTCCTAAATGAGCCTTCGACTCCTCGAAATCGCGATGCGGTTCAAAGCCTAATTTTCGGGCATAGGCGATCGCACCCCAAACCAGGGCTTGTGCTTGCTCTAAACTAATCTCCTCGTATTGTCCCCCAAACGGCGAGTAACAATGCTCAATGAAAGTTTTATATTGGCTATCGTTGCAGTTACGTGGCGGCATGGTATCCTTAACTCCCAAACACCAGTAGTCGATCAAATAAGAGGTTGCAACAAAACGATTGTATCCCTTGGAACGGGTAACCATCACTAAACCCAAACCGCTCGCTTCAGAGGTTTCATTCCCTAACAATACCTTCGCAAAATTTACATCCACGAGACATTGAGCAACGGGCAATAACTCTCCTTTTTCGGCGCTAGCGAGGGCTGTTTGTTCTGCCTGAGATATCAGAAAGGTACTGACTTCGGATGCTTTCAATCCTAACTTTCGGGCAATTTGTTTGGGCGTTAATTGGCGATCGCGCAGGTTGAGAATCTCTTGTTCTTGTTCGGGTTGCATGGTTTTTTTACTGCTGTCAGGGCAGGGTTCGATCTGAGTGGATCATTGTACCGCGTTTTTGCGACCAACTTCGCAACATTGCAAAGATTGAGGAAAAAACCCGGTTTATTTGATGGTGCGAGTGGCGAGAAACCTCGGTTAGCACGATAGTCCGCCAGGGGTTTCAACCCCTGTCTCATAGCAAAAGTCCTCTTAAAGAGGACTAAAGAGTTTTTCATTTTTATCTTGGATTTTCAGTCGGTTTCAACCGACTTTCGCTATTAGCCAGGGGTTGAAACCCCTGGCGGTTGTGGCAACACCACTAGAAGACAAGCAACATAGGAAAAAACCGGGTTTCTTCTAATTTTGCGCTAATTCCGGCGGCCGCCCCATCAAGCCTGTCATCAAGCGCAAGGCTAAAAACCTAACTGGGGAAATTTTCCGCAAACACCACAATCCGAAGCGGCGAAATGCTACAATTGGCAGCCAAGTATTAGAAAATAATCTATCTAGAAAATCGGTAAATCCTAACACGATTAAATTTTCTTTTTTGCGCCAGTTGTGATACCGTTTTAAGACTCGCAAATCGCCGATGTCTTCGCCTTTTTGGTGGGCTTGCTGCAAGATTTGGGCGATCGCCCTTTTATCAAATCTCAGGGCGATCGTCTTTGTTACTAAAAATATTAAACGATAGATAAGCTGTTGTGCATTTAAATTGTATATTTTGATGACAATCAAAAATCCGATCCCCATCGGACCCTCTCCCTTTCTCCCCCTCTCCCCCTCAATCGCCATACACAATCTATATGAGTAACAGCTTACTTATCGTTTGTCAATAGGCAGAATGGGATTAGTTAGGTTCCGAATTCGAGAATTGGCTGATCAAAAAGGATTGACGCTCAAGGATGTGGCCGATCGCCCGGACGTTCCGTACAGCACAGTCAGGCACTATGCTCGTTCTGAAGGGCTGGCCGCGGTTGACATCACATCGATTCAAAAAATAGCTCGCACCCTTGATGTTTTGATTGAAGAGTTAATGAATGTTGTCAAAGAGTAATTTGGTGTTTGATAGGGCAGCAGTATTTTGAGGCTACTAATCAGAAAGCAATCCGTCAATATGCAGAAATTATCGCCATGACGCATGATGTGGATCGAATTGCTACTTATCTAGAGGTTTCAGAACCCGCTTTATAGAAATCTATGGATCGCGATCGAAGTGGAACGATCGATTTTGCAGAATTTGGCGAATTAATCCTTCATTGTGGCCTCCTGTCGGGATACACTGAGTTGGTCAGTTATGTTCTACCGATCGATGTTGACGATCGGCATTTCCGGCAATGAATACGGCAATCTCTGGTTTAGGAGAACCGCCTCGATCCAATAGTGACCCAATTAAAACATTAGGGAGGATTGATTCATGGTACCTGTGGGCCTTGAAAACAAAGTTGTGACTGAAGAAGAGGTGGCGAAGCTCTGGGAAGCTTTCAAAGTATTTGATGAAGATGGTAGCGGCGCCATTTCAACTGAGGAACTGGGGCAAGTGATGCGATCGCTCGGCCAGAGTCCTAGCGACATCGAACTCCGTGATATGGTCAAGGAGGTGGACATTGACTTGTCGGGTAGTATCGATTTTGAGGAATTTAAAACGCTAATTTTGTCCCAGCAGGGCGATCGCAAAAGCCGTCTCAAGCTGGCATTCAGTGTGTTTGACGAAGACGGCAGCGGTCAAATTACAACAAACGAGCTGCACAGCGTCATGAGTCAGTTTGGGCTGACTAATGAGGAACTGAAAAAAATGATCGAAGAAGTCGATGGTGATGGCGATGCCTCAATTGACTTTGAAGAGTTCATGAAACTCGTCCCCCATGAATCAGAAATAAGTAGTTCTCAAGATTCGCCAATTACCCTAACGAATCCTACTTCAAGCGATGCAGCCACCCTCACCGAAGAAGAAATACTGGCTGCCACTAACACAACCACTTTAACAACCGCCGAATCTCCAGTACAGGAAGCACTAAGCGACGATCCGGAGGTAGCGCGACTCAAAGAACTGCTCGCGCAACATCCACAGGAGGAAAAAGAGCGCGTTACCTCGCGCCTGCAAATGCAAATCGGTATGTTCCGTCTGATTCAAGGATCTGCCTACCGCTGCTTCCGCGAGAGTTTCTCCGCCAACCACGAAACTCACCTGCGCGTGAGAAACCTACCCTATAGAATCACCGACTTTGTGCAGTTTGTGAAGCAAGCGATCGCGCTTTACAAAGGCTTAGATATCGTAGAAAAAGCTTGCCATCCCCTGCTAAATGCAGTCGTTGAATCGATCGATTCTGAGTACGATCGACTGCAAAACCGCATCAAAAACTGGAACACCATCGAAAAAACACCAGAGATGCGGGCTGAAGATAAAGCGATGCTGGAGGCCAGTCGCAATTCAATCTCAGTCAAAGAGAAGTTTGCCGCAGGTGTCGAGTTCGCCATCACCATGAAGAAAAAGCAGTTCAGCTTTCGTGACATCGCTGAAGGCGTGCTGGCAATCAACGAACTCAACCGCTTGAGGCAGATGGAACTGAATGCAGAGCTTGCCCCACCTCCCCCCAAATCTGAAGGCGATCCCAAAGATTATTTGAAGCAGTGGAACCGCGTGATCATTTCCGATGCCTCAGAAGCAATCAAAGGTGCGATGATGCCAGTCGCATATTGGTATGAGGATTTTATGCCGAAGCTGCTAGCGGCATTCAGTGTCAGTACGGCGGCTGACATCCAAAGCAACACCGTACCTGACGAAGCGGCATTAGCTCAATGGTACGAAAACACCAAATCCGTTGGAGGATTTGGCCACTATGGGGCGGATGTGGCAGAAAACTTTCCTAAATGCAGCCCAAAACAAAAGCTGGCTATCATGCAGGCATGGCGTTTAACCCACCACTATCTGAATGGGGTGCAGAAACGGCGCGAACGCCAAGAGTTTGGGCGCGAGTCTGGGGCGCTTTCCCAGTATGTGTCATTCATTGATGTGTATTTGGGTCGAAGTGACATCAAAGACGCCCAGATGCGCGTCAGTTTCCCCTACTATATCGGCCCTGGGGTATGGCGCTTCTTCCACACTGCGGCGGAAATTGTCTGTACCAAGCCCCTAAAGCAGCAAAAAGCCTTAGTAGCAGTCTTCAAGGACTTCTTTAAGCTGTTTGCTACCATGTATCCCTGCCCTTACTGCCGCCACCACCTCAATATGTACGTTGTGCAGAACAAAGAGGTTGATATGTACCCGGTGGAGTATCTTTTGCTGGGGCGCGATCGCCAGCTTAATAACTTTGAGGTATCGATGGATGCAAAGCTGTCTACAGTTGTCGATGGTTCTGCCCTGCGTTTATTCTTCTGGAAACTACACAACACTGTCTCGTCATCGATCGCTCGATCGGAAGAATGGTATCACAAGGATGAGAAAGCGTTCTACACGACCCGCTACTGGCCTAGTCTGGACTCGGAACTTGCGCGCAGCAAAGCGCTCAAACACCTCAGCATCTCGATCGATCGCTTATCCCGCCTCTACGGGCTTCTCAAGCCAGCATCGCGTTTAGCAGGTGTCAGAGCAACGCTGCAAAAGCTGTTGGAGAAGGGCGACGAGCAAGGTATGAGAGAAGCTTGCACCCTAGCCCAAGATTACATCAAGGATTTGGAGGAAGCTGCGATCGCCGGACAATTCCTTCAGGAGACATACCGTTTTGACCCTGAGATTGCAGATAAAGTGCCCCACTTCACGCCTGAAGAGGAAGAGTTTGCCCGTAGCGGTGTGTTCGTAGAAGTCGCATAACTGTAGCGACCTGCCATACTAATCGCGATCGTCTGCAATCAAGACATTTTATAACCAGGATTATTTGCAACTCTAATTGTGCTTCAGCCAAGATTTATTGCAAATAATCCTGGATTAAATGCAACCAACTTGCATTCATCCCTTTTGACCCGGATTATTTGCAACTAGAAGAGTCAAGTAAACGAATGCTTTCTTGACTTTTCCGAAAACCTCTGTAAGCGATTCAGAATCTTCTATTTTCGTGTCAAGAAAGTCGTCAAAATTTTAAATGCAACCTCGCCTTGCATCACCACGAGTTTCTTGACCTGTGACAGGAACTATTACCTTGTTTCCTTTTCCCATCAGTGCTTTCAGCTTATTTGCAACTAATCCTGGTTGAGATGGATGATTGCGCTCAGTTGCGGCGTTGCGGAATATGGGTATGATTTCTCAAAATTTAGAGCGAGACTTCAACCTTTGAGCGGATTATGTTAAACTTGCATTCAGTAATGCCCAATTAATCCTGCGAAAAGGGTCGTGGTGCACAAGTAAGGATTGTTGCATTCTCGATCTTTATACAGCAAGGGTTATATCAAATTTTATCATTGCTTTTGCAGGACTATCGGCACCCTGAATCACTAAATCAAATCAATGCTTTCTTAGCTATTACAGCAAAAAAGGAGAACCTAAAATGAATCAAGATATACAGCAACAAATCATCCACTATATGTTCCTTCGGGATGCCACAGGCAAGCTCGATCCTATGGCGTGTCTGCAACTATGGTTTGGCAAAAGTCATGACACGGATAACGAAATTCGCAATCGGTATGGAGAACTGGTAAAGCAGGCGATCGCAGGTCAGTTAGACGATTGGATAGAAACCCCTCGCGGTTGTCTTGCCTTGATGATCCTGCTGGATCAATTTCCCCGCAATCTCTATCGCCACACTATCCATATGTACGACGGGGATAAAAAAGCAATGGAGCTTGTCGAGCGGGGACACGACTGGCAAGCGGAACTAACTCCAGAGGAGTGCCTGTTTATGCCTTGTCTAATTCTGACTCACCAGGAAAATCTCGACGCTCAGAAACATTGTGTAGTCTACTACGAGAAAATAGAGCCACATTTGCAGTCAGAATTCCACATCTTTCGCACTATCTTTGAAGAGCATCTGAAAATCATCAACATTTGCGGCGTCTTTCCCCATCGAGACCACTACTACGGACGAGAAACCTCCCCAGCCGGACGGCTGCTGATGGAAGATTCAACGCTGCGCTTTGATTTACCCCTCGTTGCCGAAAACGGCAGCGTGCGGTTTGGTACCGATTCAAACCGACTTTGGCAAGCGACGGCCCATGCCTATGATGTCCTCGATCGCCTGGATTCCATCGCTACTCAGCGCCAACTCACCCGTGAAGGTGCAGACACACCCATCAATATTGACTGGATGAGCGACGAGCAGATTGCTTTTTGCAAAGACACCTTCAGGAAATTTGATAAAGATGGTAGCAATTCCCTGTCTGCGGTAGAACTGGGCTCTGTATTGAAAGCCGTGGGTCGCCCGTATTCGCCCCAACGAGTTCAGGAAGCGATAGAGATCATCACAGGTCGCCCCAATAGCAACAGCATCAGCTTTGAAGAGTTTGCTACCTTGCTGGAGTCGGATCTGATGGACGATCAAGATAAACGGCTTTTAGAACGCTTTAAAGTGTTCGATCTCGATAGTTCTGGTTACATCAGTTTGGAGGAGTTGAGCATTTGCATCCGCAGCCTTGATGCATTGGTCACGAATGCCGAGGTTGAGGAAATGTTGAAGCGAGCTGATACCAGTGCTGATGGACAAGTTAGCTATGAAGAGTTCTACGAACTTTTTCAGACCTTCCAATCTCAAAAGGCTGTACGACCGCAACTTGACGTGGATGACAATGAAACCGTGGATTCTCCCTAATTGCCAATGAAAATTTTCTGGTTCTGTGCTTGTTTGTCATTACGTCACTCACATTGAATAAACAAAGGCGTATTCAAACAATTTGTGTTTTCTGTGGAGCCAAACCGGGTGTCAATCCTAATCGAGGTTGATGTTTACTTGAAATCCTCCCGTGTGATCGGCTTGCGCGATCCCAGGGTAGGACAGCCGTTGACCTGGAATCGGTTCATACTTACTATGCAGGACTACCATTGCAGGCTCAGTTGCAGTTAATCCTGGGAAAAAGAATGCGACGATCGAAGGATTGACCGTTTACGATCGCAGTGTAATACCATTTTAGATCGCAGTGTAATACCATTTTAGATTTTGGATTTTCGATGGGAGATAGGGAATGATCTATCACATAAGGGTTTGCAGCTTTCCTACAGTTGCATGGTTTTTTTGAACTGGTATAAATAGGGATTTAGACTATTGCGGTCAGCCCGTCATCTTTCAGGTTTTAAAGTTTTTCTTAAAACAGTTAATTACTTGGTAAAATAAATAGGCTGACGCAGCTACTCAACTTGTAAGATGCGTGGCAATGTACGCTACGCCGAGTTAAAGCTTTTGAGGTGGAACATGAAACGTCTGGTTATTTGCTGTGATGGAACTTGGCAACAGCTATCGAGTCCTTACCCAAGCAATATAGTTAAGCTGGCTCAATCTGTGAAACCGATCGCAAGTGATGGAGTTCCACAGGTAGTGTTTTATGACGAGGGCATTGGCACCGAGAGTCAAAAGATTTTAGGCGGAGCCACGGGACTCGGAATCGATCGCAACATTGAGGATGCCTATCGGTTCCTCAGTCTCAACTATGTAGATGGTGACGAAATTTATCTATTCGGGTTCAGTCGCGGTGCTTACACCGTCAGAAGTCTAGCGGGAATGATTTATTGCGCCGGTCTTCTATCGCGTCCTCACGTGACTAAAACCCACGAAGCTTACGAGCTTTACCGTCATCGAGAGGTTAAACCGCGAGATAAAATGGCTGCCGATTACCGCGACACCTATGGCGATCGCGTCCCGATTACCTTGATTGGTTGTTTCGATACCGTCGGTTCCCTGGGGATTCCTGGTTTACCTGCCTTCAAGCAGGTTCACGAACAACTCAACAAGCGCTACAGATTTCACGACACAACTTTAAATAAAGGGATTCAGAATGCGTTGCACGCCGTGGCGATCGACGAAATCCGCGAAGCTTTCGACGTAACTCCCATGAAAAAGCATCCTGATACTGAGAACCAGCGGGTAATTCAAGTTTGGTTTCCCGGCGGACATAGCTGCGTAGGCGGTGGAACGAAAGAATACAGTGGGTTATCAGATGCCGCCTTGCAGTGGATGTTGGATTCAACCCGTAACCTTGGACTGGGGCTAGAATTCGATCCTAGCGTCATTCCAACAGGTATCAATCCTAATTATGAGTGTGATTTTAATAACAATCCAGGGGTTTTTAAATTAGCAGGCATCAAGTTGCGTGAAGTGAGCGATGCAATTGAAGAACTGCATGAAAGCACGATTTTGCGGTTGCAAACCCGCCAGGATTACCGCCCCAAAAATCTACAACGACATCTCCCAAAACTTGATTCCATCCAGCAGGCTGAAAAGACTGCATCACAATCTGAAAAATTAGCAACATCACCACCTAGAACCGAGCAATACCGAGAACCTCAAAAATTAGCAGCATCACCTCCTAAAACCGGAAAATACAGAGAAAGAAAAACCATCATGGCAACCAAAAGAGATACTTCACGGGACGGATTTAAAAACAAACTGGAGACGGCAGCTTTAACTGGTTTAAAGCCAATTTGGAGCTTTATTCAAAACAATTCAGGTCTTGCAAAAAAAGTCAATAAAACGCTGATTAACAATGCCATCAATAAAATTCCGGTTCGTCCCTATCAGTTTAGCACGATGTCTCCCTACACATCTTGGGATTCATTGATCGATCGCTCCTACTCTGGGCTCCAGTTGCCGCCTTTAGATTGGAAACCCTTGACTAATGAAAATTACGTCGGCATTAATTTAGCGCCTACCGAAGAGTTTGAGAAAAATCTGCCGCCGATTAAGGATTTGGAAATTTTGTATCGCAAAGACGGGGAGACACAATACTCGCCCAAATCTTCACTGATGTTTCCCTATTTTGTGCAGTGGTTCACCGACAGCTTTCTGCGTACAGCCCGCGAGGATCACCGTAAAAATACTTCCAACCACCATATCGATTTGTGTAATGTCTATGGGTTGAACCCAAAGATTACACAGATGCTGCGATCGCACAAAGGCGGCAAGATGAAAAGCCAATTTATTAATGGCGAAGAATATCCTCCGTTTTACTACGATGAGGATGGACGAGCCAAAGAAGAATTCGCCGAATTACCTCATCTTTACACCGAAAATTCCATCCCAAAATCCGAGACATTCTCTCACGAAAAAAAACAAAGTTTATTCGCGATGGGGATTGAATTAGAACGGGCAAACGTGCAAATTGGCTATGTCATGCTGAACGTTCTTTGCTTGAGAGAACACAATCGCGTCTGCGACATCTTAGCAGAAAACTATCCAGCATGGGATGATGAACGTCTGTTCCAAACTGCCAGAAACATTGTAGTGGTTGAATTTCTCAGGATTGTGTTAGAAGATTACATCAACCACATTACTCCCTATCACTTCCAATTCTTTACCGATCCGCAGGCCTTCACTAATGAAAAATGGTATCGCCATAATTGGATGTCGGTAGAATTTAGTTTGGTATACCGCTGGCACAGTATGCTGCCTGATACTCTCATTCACAACGATCAGACAGTTCCCATGCCTGCCTCCATGTGGAACAACAACATGATTATCAGCAAGGGGTTAGGAGGCATCTTTGAAGAAAGTTGTTCCCAACCCGCCGCGCAACTGAGTTTATTCAATACGCCTGAATTTCTGTTACCAACCGAGTTAGCTAGTATTCGCATGGCTCGTCAATCAAAACTGAGAAGCTACAACGATTATCGCGAGTTGTGCAAGTATCCGCGCGTCACCGATTTCGATCAGATTAGTGGCAATAAAAGAGTTCAACGAGAACTGAAAAATTTGTACGGACACGTAGACAATCTTGAGCTTTATGTCGGACTCTATGCCGAAGATTTGCGTCCCAACTCAGCCCTACCTCCTTTAGTGGGACGATTAATCGGAATTGATGCGTTTTCTCAAGCATTCACCAATCCTTTATTAGCAGAAAATATCTTCAATCCAGAAACTTTTTCGCCGGTGGGCTGGGAAATTATTCACAATACCAAAACGCTTTCTGAGGTAGTACACCGCAACATTCCTCAAGGTCAAAATTATCGAATTTCGTTTTACCGCTACAATTGGAAACCCGTTTAATCAGCAAACGCATCAAGGCAAATATGAGCAATAAGTTGTTTACAGAATATCCCGAACAGAATGAACGCGAATATTGCGATCGCCTAGTCGAGCAAACCAATATCCGCATGGATAATCTTTATAAGGACAAGGAACGGGCGCTGCGAGATACCCACACCAAAAGCCACGCTGCTGTTAAAGGAACTCTCGAAATCTTTGACTTTGATGAGGAAGCGATTAAACGCGAGTTGAACAAACGCGCCTCGTTGACTTCTTCGCAACTCAATGCTATTTCCCTGAAGCAAGGCTTGCTCTCTTTGCCCAAGCAATATCCTGTTTGGCTGCGATTTGCCAACGGGGCTTTCCAACCTAAAAATGATTGCGAACCCGACACCCGCTCAATGGCAGTGAAAGTGATGGGAGTTGAAGGGGAACGACTGCTGCAAAGCTATGAGTCGAAAACCCAGGATCTGATTGTTCATAATTCAGCGTTTTTCTTTGTTGAAAACATCAAAGATTACTACGGCTTTTTTTCTGCCGTCGTTGAGTCGAAGGAGGCAACAAAGAAGTGGTTGTATCAACATCCGAGGCAATTCTTAGCACTCCTCAAGGGTACGAGTTCGACTCCAAAAAGTTTACTAACAGAACGATATTGGAGCAGTTCAGCCTCTGCTTTGGGTCTCAAACCCGATTTTGATGCTTCCAAAACGAGTCTAGTTCCTGTCGAATATCCGGCTGTGATTAAATATGCGTTTACTCCAGTTTCAGGCGAACCGCCGCACAACAAGATTGCATCCCAGTCTCGACCTGGGATTCCTAAACTTCCTTTTAGCGATCGCGCCAAAGCTTTAGGTTTAGATCCCAATAAACTCGACAATTACTACCGGGATGACATCATTCAAGCCCTTTTCCAACCTGATGCTCAATATTGTTGGGACTTTGGCATTCAATTCCAAACTAACTCCAAGATGTCGATCGACGATACCACGATTCTCTGGAAGGAAAGCGAATCTCCGTTCTTCACAGTAGGTCGTCTCACCGTCAAGCATCAAATCATTAATTTTGAGAAACAATACGATTTCTGTGAAAACCTGCGATTTTCTCCTTGGAACGGTCTAGCAGTCCATCGTCCGGTTGGTGCAATAAATCGGCTGCGTGGCATTGTTTACCCCGTTGTCGCCTCCTATCGCTATCAGAAGCTAGGTCTGAGCGACCCAATCCCAGAACCAACTGGAAACGAGACTTTTTGAAGAAGACTGGGCGGCATGGGGCATGGGGCATGGGGCATGGGGCATGGGGCATGGGGCATGGGGCATGGGGCATGGGGCATGGGGCATTGGGCAGACCTCACTTTTTTGAGAAGCGCTATAGACGCGCTGTAACAAATTTTGAGGGCTGAAGCCCTGACTGCGAACCTAGTTTTGCGCTAATTTTGGCGGGCGGCCCATTAAGCCGGTCATCAAGCGCAAGGCTAAAAATCGGACTGGGGGAATTGTTCGCAAACACCATAATCCGAAGCGGCGAAATGCGACAATTGGCAGCCATGTATTGGAAAATAATCTGTCTAGGAAATCGGTAAATCCTAACACAATTAAATTTTCTTTTTTGCGCCAGTTGTGATACCGTTTCAATACTCGCAAATCGCCGATGTCTTCGCCTTTTTGGTGGGCTTGCTGCAAGATTTGGGCGATCGCCCCAGCGTCACGAATACCCATATTTAAGCCCTGTCCGCCGACAGGATGGCAGCAGTGGGCAGCGTCGCCAATTAGCGCTAATCTGGGCAACACGTAGCGATCGCTCTGCATTAACTGCACCGGGAACAAAAAGCGATCGCTCTCCAACTTCAAGCGGCCCAAAATCCCGCCCGTGCGTTGTTCCAACAAAGTCAAAAACTCTGTTTCGTCCATTGACTGCAAATCTTTTGCCTCCGCGTGGGGTGCTGTCCAAACTACTTGACAACGGTTCCCCGGTAATGGTAAGACTCCCATCGGGCCGCTCGGCCAAAAGCGCTCAAAAGCAATATCATTGTGCGGTTTTTCTGCTTTAATGGTGATAGCAATGCAGGATTGCCAGTATTTCCAGCCGCGCGTGCTGATGTTGGCTTCGGTGCGGATGCGCGATCGCGAACCGTCGGCGGCAACTAATAATTTGGTGCGAATTGTCCGAGTTTCGCCGTCTTGTTTGATTAGAATTGCAGCCGAATTAGTTAAATATTTTACCTCGACTACTTCCGCAGGACAAACCCAATTAAAATTAGGGTTTTTTGCCAAAGATTCCTGCAAAGCTGATAGCATGACTCGGTGCTCGCCAACGTAACCTAAAGCTGTTTTTGGTACCGGCAATTTGCCAGTATTTCCCAAGTCTGGGCGGTGGAATTCGACGACACCGGGATAGTCGCCATCGCAGAGGCTAATTTGCTCGAAGGTGGTGATTTGTGGCAATATTTGCTCCCACACGCCGATACCTTCTAAAATCATTCCCGACAGTAGGGTAATTGCATAGGCTTGTTTTTTGGCTGCTGCTGCTGCGGGGAGTTGGGTTTCAATTATGGCGATTTTTAATCCTGAATCTTTGAGGGCGCAGGCTAAGGTGGCGCCGACTATGCCGCCTCCGACGATCGCGATATCATAGTCGAGTGTTGGTGTTTGGGTGGAGGCTGTGGTTGCAGAAAGTTGGTTTACAGGCATTTTCAAGGGGTTTTTTTAAGTTAATAATTATATTTACTATTTTATTGTAAAGAATTATTTCGATTTTGGGCGATCGCGCGACGGAGACGGGAGATGGGGAGATGGGGAGACGTTGAGAAATTTATGATTAATGACAACCATCAACTGCCAACTGCCAACTGCCAACTGCCAACTGCCAACTGTCAACTGCCAACTGTCAACTGTCAACTGTCTAATGACTAATGACCATTTCCTTTATATTTTCCGCAGCCAGGGCTAATACTTTCTGGGAAATCGGAATCTCTACGATAAACTCTGCACCTTCTCCGGGAGCGGAAACACACTGCAATTGGCCTTGGTGTTTGTCAACTATAATCTGATAGCTGATTGACAGTCCCAATCCGGTGCCTTTACCGACGGGTTTAGTAGTGAAAAATGGGTCGAACAACTTGCTAATGACTTCTTGATTGATTCCGCTGCCGCTGTCGGCTATCCGAATTGTTGCTGTGTCTGAATTCGCGCTGGTGCTAATCCGAATTGTGTTGGGATGAGCATATATTTCTTGGGAAGAACGCTGGCTGTTGTATTCTTCCAGGGCGTCGATCGCATTTGCTATAAGATTCATAAATACTTGATTGAGCTGACTTGGATAGCACTCGACTTTTGGAAAGTTGCCGTATTCTTTGATAATTTTAATAGCCGGACGACCTGCATTAGCTTTGATCCTGTGCTGCAAAATTAGCAAAGTGCTTTCCATTCCTTCGTGAATGTCTACTAGCTTCATCTGCGATTCGTCGAGTCGCGAAAAGTTCCGCAAGGATACAACTAAGTCGCGGATGCGATCGGCTCCTACTTTCATTGATTCCAAAATCTTCGGAAAGTCTGCCATTAAGAAGTCGATTTCAATATCTTCCGTTACTTCGGCAATTTCCGGGAGGGGATTTGGGTATTTTTCCTGGTAAAGGTGGAGCAAACTGAGCAAGTCTGTGGCGTATTCGCTGGCGTGGGTGATGTTGCCGTAAATGAAGCTAATCGGGTTGTTAATTTCGTGGGCGACTCCGGCGACTAGCTGGCCGAGTGAAGAGATTTTTTCGGTTTGGATTAGTTGAGTTTGAGCTTGGTGCAAGTCGCGGAGAGCTTTTTCGAGCTGGACTGCTTGCGATCGATATTGTGCGGCTGATTGTTCCATCGTTGCCAAAACTTGCACTCGATCGCTAATATCGGTGTGAGTTCCCACCCATTCGCGAACGATACCGCCGGCTTCCAAAACGGGGACGGCGCGCACCCAAAAGTGTCTGTAGCTGCCGTCTGCTGCCCGCAAGCGGTGTTCGATTTCGTAGAGACTTTTTGTTTCTATGGTGCGCGTCCAAGCTTGTATTGTGCGATCGCGGTCTTCTGGGTGCACTGCTTCTATCCAGTTGTCCGTCATCTCTTCCAAGCTCATGCCCGTGTAAGCCATCCAATCCGGCTGAGGTTTGTCGAAGAATCCGCTAGCGTTTGTCGTCCAAACCATCTGTGCGGTGGCGATTGCTAGCGATCGATATCTTTCCTCGCTCAGACGCACCAATTCTTCGGCTTCTCGGTTGGCTGTCACGTCGCGCAAAATAGCTGTGAATATGATTTCGCCTGCAACTTCGAGTTTGGAAATAGAAGCTTCGGCGGGAAATTCTGTACCGTCTCGGCGGCGTCCTAAAATTTCTTTGCGGTTGCCCATTTTTCGGGCTTGTTTAACGCCAGCCCCGAAATTACTGACGAGGTGGCTGTGACTGACGGCGAAAGCTTCGGGCAACAGCAGGCTTAAGGATTGCCCGATCGCCTCAGCAGCATTCCATCCAAAAATCTGTTCTGCACCTTGGTTAAACAGGATAATTTTTTGATCAGCATCCACGGAAATAATCGCGTCGTCGGCAATTTCTACAATGCCGGCGAAACGAGCTTGAGAGAGTTGCAGCGCTTGTTCAGCTTGTTTGCGATGGCTGATGTCGCGGACGATCGTGGAAATGTATCCGAGTTTGTCGCCGGATGCGGAGTGGGAGATGATGACTTGGCTGACGGGAATTTCCAGGCCCGATGCTGACACAAAGGTTGTTTCTCCGTTCCAAACGCCCCCGGAAGCTACAGTGGCGATCGCTTCATTCAAAGTGCTACGGGCTGACGCTGCTGTGAATTCTGCAATTTGTCGGTGGGATATATCTGCGTCTTCGTCGATACCCACCATTTTTCTGCCTGCTTTGTTGATGTAAACTGCGCGTCCTTCGAGGTCGCCGATACCTACAAAATCCGGCGTTGCTTCCAGAATTGCTACCAGATTGTTTTTGGCTACTTCGGCTTCTTTGCTCTCAGTAATATCCCGCGAAATGCTAACTATACCGCTGATATTTCCTTGCCAGTCCCGGTAAGCGTTTTTTGTAGAAAGAAATGTCCGCAAATTGCCTTTAACTGGCAGTTCTTCTTCTATAACTTGCGTTTTTCCTGCTGCCACTATCTGGCGGTCTATTTTCTTAATATTGCCTGCAATTTCCGCCGGAAATAACTCGCTATCATCTCTGCCGATAATATCATCTTCTGACTTGCCAATTATACTCGCTCCCGCAGCGTTTAGCATCGTGTAACGGCCATGAATATCTTTAACAAACAGGGCTGTTGGCATACTGTTGATGACTGTCAGGAACAGGTTGTAGTTTTTTTGGAGCGCCTGCTTTGTTGTTTGAGAATCGAGAATTTGTTGCTGCAATTGCTCGTTGGTAATTTGCAGTTGGAGAGTCCGTTTTTCTACTTGAGTTTCTAGGTCTAATTTAGCTTTTCTCAATCCCATTTCTGCTCGATGGCGCTTCCGGTCTGCCGTGCAAAGAGTCTTCGCATTCTGCCAAATCAAAACTGTAAAAATAATTACGTTTAATACACTTAATAGCGATAGTCCTAGCTCTGGTTCGTAGGCTTTAAATCGATCTCCTGAAATGATGAATAAACCCGCTAAAGGCGGGATAACAATCGCTTGGGGCAATAAGCGCCTCGCCATAACGCCGCCCGCGCGATCGCTGGCAATTACTGCTATAAATCCTCGCTCTGGATTGGCAAATAAAATTCCGAGGCTCAGCAACATAAATGCTACGGAAGTGTGCAAAGCCATTCCTGTATTATCGCCAATTTGGTAAAATAAAGCTTTGCCGTAGATGTAGCCTATCAAACCCAGAAATGCAATTAAAAATGCACAACAGCTTAAGATTTGAACCCGCAAGTATTTAGGCCGCCGTTCTGACAGCAGCAACTGGGCTGTTCCCAGCAATAAAAAAGCACCAGCAGTATTCGGCGCCATGCGTCCCGGTGTTGAGAGGCTTGTCAGGGTGTAACCTTCTTTAAATAGTAGTTGGTCAATGCCTAAGTCTAAATTAAAGCTATATTGAACGAGGGTGAGTAGGCTAATTAATATAAGTAAAAATGAACTGCTATAACTTAAAAAGTTATAGTTTTTTTGATATTTTGTTGTTGTTAATTCGCTGTGGCTGCGCTGTTGGAGGAACAGAGAAAGCCCGCCCAAAATAAAGCAGACGGCTGTATTGGCTTTCATTGTCACGAGTCCGGGCAGAATGCTTTTTAAGAGTTGGAGGTCGAATATCCAACCCAAAATGACTGTACAGCCGATCGCGATTACTGCAATTCCAGCTTTTTTGGCAAAAGACTGGAGTGCAACAATTGTGGTTGAGGGTGACTGCGCTGGTGCGGGTAAAAAACGTTCCAATTTCTCGATACCTCAAATTATTTGTTTTTCTACGTATCTAAGGTAGCAATAAACACTATAGTTATATTGTTGCCCCTTATACAAAGCTGCTTAAGATATTGTTAAAACTGCATAGCATAAAATATTAATTATCTTATCTAACTTGAGAGAGAGTGTCAACTGAAAATCAAAGGTTCTGGTGTAGAAGGTATTTGGCAGAATTCCATAATTTTTCTTGATTGTTAGTTAGAACCAAAAATTCCTTGTTCTTTGTTCCTTCTTGCGGGGAAATTAGCGATCGCCCGATTCATCCGTCCAAATAAGACTCAGCGGTTGAAACCGCGTCTACACAAACAAAGTCCGCCTTCGCGGACTCAAGAGGTCGTATTAAAACCGGATTTTGGTATCAAATCTTACATCAATGGTCTTGGGTTTCGTTCTTTAACTAATGACTAATGACTAATGACCAATGACCAATGATTACTGTCAACTGTCAACTGTCAACTGTTGAAGTGCTTCCAAAGCTTCGGTTGCTGATGGGTAACGTTGCGGGAAAGCGTACAGCACCATCTGGTCTAAAATGCTAGCAAACTGCGGGGTTACAGTTGCATTTTTCTGCCATATAAGATTGCCTAAATTATCGACTTTGAGTTGTTTGGGCCGCATCCCTGTCAAGGCTTGAATCCCGATGATTCCGACAGCATAGATGTCGCTGCAAAATTTCGGCGAGCCGATGGCTTGTTCGGGGGGAATGTAGTCTTGCTGAGTGCCTCCGCGCGATCGCGTTTGACCTGTGCTATTTTGGGAGCTGTTGATTTCTTTGACTGCTCCAAAGTCAATTAATACAATCTTGCCGTCTGATGCGCGCTCGATTAAGTTTTGAGGGTGAACGTCGCGGTGAATTACATTTTGTTTGTGAACGAAGGCTAGCACTTCTAAGATATCTTTTAACAAAGCAATAACGCGCTGTTCTTCCCAGGGTTGACCTTCGATTAATTCTTGATATAGGGGTTCTCCTTCGATGAATTGATAGACCAAATAAAAATATCCATCTTCTTCAAATCGAGCTAACAGTTCCGGTATCCGATCGTGTTTTCCCAAGCGATATAACACTCGCGTTTCTCGATCGAATAGCTGGCTGGTTCTGTCTGACTGGCTTTTTAGGCGCTTGACGAGACACAAAGGTCGATCGGGCAAATTTTCATCTTCAGCGAGATAGGTATCGCTGTACTCGGTGCTCGCCAAATGTTCTCGGATTCGGTAACGCATCCGCAGTAGCTTTCCCAATATCGGATCGAGAGATTGAGCTGGTTGCGTGTCTTTTTGTACACCTCTGATGATGCAGTCCCAAAGATTTGCTCCGACTACTCTTTCTTCTGGTTCAATAATTCCTGCTTGCTTCAGTACCTTGGTGAGGTCTTTCCACAAGTTGTAGCCGACATAGCGGCCCAGGTAGCCCACTGTGTAGCCACGGGCGATCGGATCGTTGTGCTGAATTTCTTGGTATGTCAAACCCCCTAAAACGCCTCGCGCGATCGACTGTTGCAACCGAGTTAGGCGTTTTTGGGTTTGTTCGTAAACCAGATTGTCTAAAAAATTTATTGCTTCTTCTACTGTCATAGTTTTATGGCTTAAGTTATACCAATTTCATAAAGTAGCGCTAGATATTACCCCCCCCAACCCCCCCTTACTAAGGGGGGGCTTCGGACTTCATCTATAGCACATATTTAGAAAAATGGTATTACTCGTGCTTGCGCTATAGGTTTTGTTTTTATATTTCTGTTATAGGCGGTTTAGTTGAAATTTACTGACCTTTTAATTTATTGAAATATATCTTGATAAATCTGACTTTTAGAAATCAAAATTATCACTTTTCTGAACTCGATTGACTTGACAAATGGTTGATGTATTAGCAAAATATAGGACGGCGGTTTCAACCGCGTTTTGTCTAACAAAACCTGTCGAAACTGGTTGAATATAATAAAAATCGGCGGTTTCAACCACCCTTTTATTTTCTTCGTCCGCGGAGGCGGACATCGTTTGTGTAGACGCGGTTTCAACCGCCGTGCTTAATTTTTCATCTTGTTAACGTAGCCCCACAAACTGTAATCGCGGCTCAGCCAACCCCGGAAAAAAGCCATTTGACTCGGATCTTCTTGCACCCGTTTGTAGCGGTAAATAATCCGTTCGTTAATCATTTGCAGCGCTGTATTTTTGTTATTAGCGGCTTTCAACGCTTCCCTGGTGCGTGAATCAAAAACGCCGCTTTGTGGCAATCCTAAAGCTTGCTGGAGAAATGTAATAGAATTATTAATACCGAAATTAACTGCGGTGTCAAACATGACGATCGCCAAAGCAGGCTGCATAGTTCCCGAAAGACTAGAATCCCAGTAATATTTATAAATTTCTAGGAGCTCTGCTTCCGACATTTGCGTCACGTCGAGGGGCGGCAGCCCGCGACTGTAGCGGTACGAGTTGTATTCTGTTTGGAGAACGCCTCGATAGGTTCTGCCGCCCTTATCGGCTGGGTGATTGCTGAATCCGCCCTCAAAATATAAGGTGAAATAAAGAGCAGTTTGAAATACTCGCTGCCGAAAGTTCGCTGTTTGCTGCTGTGCCAGAGTCTTTTGGGCAAAAGGCAAGGGGATTGCTAAGGCTAACAAGAGTATCCCCAGCAGGAGGTTTGGCTTCCACTTGATGTTAGGTTGGTGCTGTGTCGCTTGCTTGTCGCTCATAAATTCTCTGTGACGATCGCGCGTAATTCCGGTAAAACTGGTACTCTGCAAAATAATATAGATTCAACCTTTAACTTGATAGCACACATAGGCCGCCAAATGAATTCCGATTTTCGCAACCAATCCGAAACACCCCAATTTGAAGATGCTGCATCGCTGACTGTCGTTGCAGAAATGTATTACTCTGAAGGCAATTTAGCAGCCGCCGTCGCTGCTTGTCGCCGAGCTCTGGAATTGCAACCGGATTGGGCGGCGGCTTACGTGACAATGGGTAATGTGCAGCAAGCCAGCGGCCAAATTGAGGAGGCGATGCGGTTTTATTCGGAGGCGATCGCCCTAAATCCCGATTTTGCTGAGGCCTATGCTAATTTGGGCAGTATGCTCTACAAGCAAGGGCGTTTGGTGGAGGCGATTGTCAATTACCAAAAGGCGATCGAACTTAAACCAACTTTGGCTGCTGCTTACTGGAATTTGGCAAGCGCACTGAAGCAGCAGGGGCAATCGGATGCAGCCGTAGCCTACGAGCAAAAAGCCCTAGAACTCAATCCCCATCTGGCTCAGGTAGATTTTCACATAAATTTAGGCGATAAATTAGCGCGGCAAGGGAAGTTAGATGAGGCTGTAGCTGCATGGCAGCGGGCGATCGCTTTCAAACCCGATTTACCCGAAGCATACTGTCAAATTGGCATAATTTTGCGCCACCAAGGCAAATTTAAAGATGCCATACCCAACCTGCAAAAAGCCCTAGAAATTAAACCAGATTTTATTGCCGCCCACCAACATTTGTGCGGCATCCTCCGAGATACTAGCGATTTAGCTGCCGCGCGCCTCGCCGTACACGCATACAGCCAAATGTGCGCCGAAACCGATCCAATTATGACGGCGATTTACTACGTCAGCACCTATCAAGTGTCGGGATTGAATCAAATTGCAGGCGATCGATTTTTAGAACTAGAATCGTACTTGCAGAACAACTTAGAAACGGCTAGCCCGGTAGAAATTAAATCGCTTTATGCAAACTTGTTATTCAGCACGCCCTATCTGCGAGATGACTTGGCAGCTAACTCTCAACTTTACAAATTAATTGCCCAAAAGTACACCGAAAAATGTATCAAACCTAATTTTTCTCAACCCGCAAATTACAGTCTCAAGCCAACAAATAGCAAATTAAAAATCGGCTTTTTATCCAATCACTTCAGCCGCCATTCTGTAGGTTGGTGCAGCGCTGACATCATTCGCGAATTGTCGGAGCTCACACCCAATGTGTATTTATACGCTTCCGAAAGAATTGTTCCTGACGATCGCACTCAGCAATTTGACAGCTTAGGTAAACTGACTTTCCCAAAAACTTACCCCAACGGACTTGCCAATTCCGCAGAAATTATCAACCAAATTCAGCAAGATGAATTGGATATTTTAGTCGATTTAGATTCTCTCAGCGTACCAGTTCACGCAGATATTCTTCATCAAAAACCCGCGCCAGTTTGTGTTTCTTGGCTCGGATTTGATGCACCTTACATATCACCGGAAAATTACTTTCTAACAGACTGGTACTCGCACCCAGCAGGTAGGGAAAAATATTATGACGAGCAACTAATTAGGATGCCGGATTCCTTTGTAGCGGTATCAGGTTTTCAGAGGTATGGAGTCGATCCGGTGGCATTGAGAAAGTCGAATCGGATCGGTTTGGATCAGATAGTTTACCTGTGCGTCGCTCCGGGCAGAAAATTTAATCGCGACTTAGTAAAAGCACAAGTTGCGATTCTCAAACAAGTTCCGAACAGTATTTTAATTCACAAAGCTTTGGGCGATGCTGCGGTGTTTGAGGGTGCGTATCATCAAGCTTGCGAAGCTGAGGGAGTTAGCCGGCATCGAATTAAGTTTTTGCCGAGGTTTGCTACGGAGGAAGAGCACAGAATTATCTATTTGCTGGCTGATGTTTTGTTAGATTCTTATCCTTACAATGGAGGTACTCACACTTTAGAGGCTTTGTGGTTTAATTTGCCTGTGGTGACTCGCACAGGAGAGCAGTTTTTGTCGAGAATGGGTTATTCGTTTTTGCAGGCTTTGGGAATTGAAACTGGTGTGGCTTGGTCTTGGTCGGAATATGTGGATTTGGGTGTAAAATTGGGTAAAGATGGTGATTTGAGAAAGGCAATTAAATCACAGTTAGTGAAATCTAAAGACGCAGCTAATTTGTCGCCGCTGTGGAATCCGAAAAAGTTTGCTGGTGATATGTATGGGGTGTTTGAAAAGTTGTGTAAAATGGTTTGACGCGCTACCCGACTTATAGAATCTTGGAAAGAGTCGGCGGTTGAAACCGCCCCTACACAAACGATGTCCGCCTCCGCGGACTGAAGAAAAGAAGGGTAAGGTGCGTATCCTACTAACACGCCCGTAGGGTGCGTCAGACGAAAAATCAGCAATGCGATCCAATATGCAATCCTGACGCACCCTACAATGACTAACTACAATGACAACTGACAACTGACAACTGACAACTGACAACTGACAACTGACAACTGACTAATGACAACTATTAAGTTTTTGAAACAGCCGACTTCGGAAGTTTGGGTCGAACAGGCGATCGCCCATTTGGATACAATTTTGTTAGATCATTCTCACTGCGAGCGGAAAGCGGCGGGAGTAGCGTTAAATTTAATGTTTCGCTACCCAGCGCGGGAAAAGTTGGTGAGGATGCTAACAGCGATCGCCCGCGAAGAATTAGAGCATTTCGAGCAAGTCAACCAGCGGTTAGAAGAGCGCGGTATCGCTTTGGGGCCTTTGGCTGCGCCTCCCTACGGTGCCGGTTTGTCCGCCCAAATTCGCAAACAGGAACCGGAGAGACTTTTGGATTCTTTGCTGGTTTCTGCTTTGATTGAAGCGCGGAGTCACGAACGGCTGGGGCTGTTGGGCGATCGTTGTCCTGACGCAGAATTAGCTAAGTTTTACCGCAGTTTGATGGCTTCGGAAGCGCGCCATTATGGGGTATATTGGATTTTGGCAACAACTTATTTCGATCGCACTCTGGTGATAGAACGACTGGAGGAATTATCATTGGTAGAAAGTCAGTTGCTGGCAACTCTTTATCCTGAACCGAGAATTCACAGTTAAAAGTTGGGTGCATTTAACGACTGTCAAATGCGAGAAAATCAGTAATTTTACGGTTGCTAAAGTCAAAAAAATAATGTAAGTTGCAACAACTAATGAAAACCCAACATCTCGATTTTTTGATTCGTTCATGGGAAACGCGCGATCGGGCGGAGGCCTTCAATTTAATTAAAAATATTTTAGCAGAATACGGTTTAAACTGTGAGCCTTGCGGGGCCGATCGAGATGTCTATGATGTCGAATTATTTTATCATAAAAAGGGTGGAGAATTTTGGGTAGTAGAACGGCAAGCAGAAATCGTGGGTACCGCAGCTTACTATCCCATTGAGCGCGGTAAAAATGCTGTGGAAATTCGCAAAATGTATATTTTGCCGGCAGTAAGACGAAAAGGTTTAGGGAAGTTTTTACTGCAAGAGTTGGAAAGTATAATAATGGCTCGCGGCTTTGATGAAATCTGGATCGAAACTGCTAGCATTCTTAAGGAAGCTGTTATATTGTACGAAAATAATGGATATCTACCGACGACGGGTGTGGAAACGCCAAGGTGCGATCGGGTTTATGTTAAATCTTTAGGTTAGAAGCAAAGTCTAAAAAACCGGGTTTCTGAGAAAATCTCAGGGCAAAATATCTCGGAAGAAACCCGGTTTCTGGGAATTTTGCATTGGGTTTTAATTCGTTTTTTGCCGCAGCGGAATCTCGATCGCAAATTCCGAACCTTCTCCCAATACAGAATTGCAAGAAAGCTGGCCGCCATGTTTTTCTACGACAATAGAGTGCGAAATTGCCAATCCTAAGCCCGTGCCTTTGCCGACGGGTTTTGTGGTAAAAAATGGGTCAAACAAGCGCAGTTTCACGTCTTCGCTGATTCCGGGGCCGCTGTCAGTTATACGCATCGCCACGCAGTTATTGTCGGTTACTTCGGTGCGAATCGTAATTGTGAGATTTTTGCCCGTGCGAGAGAACTTATCAATTTCCATTTCCACAGCGTCGATCGCATTAGTCAACAAATTCATAAATACTTGATTTAACTGACCGGGATAACATTCTACTAAAGGCAATTTACCGTATTCTTTGATAAGATTAATAGGCGGGCGATCTGGTTTATTTTTCAGGCGGTTTTGCAAAATCATCAGCGTGCTTTCGATGCCTTCGTGAATGTCAACTTGTTTCATTTCGGCTTCGTCAAGTCTTGAGAAAGTCCGCAGGCTCAAAACAATGTCGCGGATGCGATCGGCTCCGACTTTCATAGATGTGACAATTTTTGGTAAATCTTCAATAATATAATCAATTTCCAAGTCTTCTCTGGCATCTAAAATTGCTGCGGTAGGCTGCGGGTATTCACGCTGGTAAAATTGCAGCATTTTTCGTAATTTTTGAGTGTATTCGCTAACGTAGCTGAGATTACCGTAGATAAAGTTAACTGGGTTGTTGATTTCGTGGGCGACACCTGCTACTAATTGTCCCAAACTTGACATTTTTTCACTTTGAATTAATTGAGTTTGCGTGCGTTGTAGTTGGTGCAAAGTTTGTTCTAGCTGTTGGGTTTGAGCTTGGGCTAATTGGGCGGTTGTGCGGCTTTGGGTGTACAATTCGGCGTGCTCGATCGCGATCGCAATTTGAGCAATTACTGCTTGCATCAGCTCGACTTCCGAATCGCTCCAATGGCGCGCGGACAGAGCCTGATAGCAGCTAATCGTGCCTATATCGCCGGAAGTAGTATGAACCGGCAGCGACAGCACTGAGTTAATTTTAAATGCTTGGAAAATTGCGCGCACTTCTACATCTTCAAAAAAGCTAACATCATCAACTCGCATAATTTGTCGGCCCAAAATCTGCTGCACTGCGGCACTAGATTGGTCATCTACAGCATAAGTACCAAGCAAACTAGGCAAATTTGCATTCTTTGCTTCGCAAACTATTTCCCACATTGGAGGATTGCTGTTGGGGCGATACCAAATGAAGATGCACCAATCTAGCTGCATCAGATTGCGAATTTCTTGAACGGCGGTTGCTAAAATTGTGTCTAAATCTAAAGAATTGCGGATTTGGTTGGCAATTTGATTCAGCAGTTGTTCTCGCTGAGCTTGCTGTCTCAGTGCTTGTTCCGATCGCACTAATGTTTCTTCGGCAAGTTTGCGATCGGTTAAATCTTGGACGACTGCTTGGATAATTTTTTCATTTCCAACTTCGATGACTGTCAGCACGACTTCTGCGGGAAAATCCGTACCGTCTAAGCGCTGGTGAACCCACTCAAAACGGTGGTTTCCCCGCTCAAAGGCGATCGCCATCATTTCGTCGGCTATGCTCAAAGAATCTCTGCCATTGGGTTGGAAAAAAGGCGACAGTTGGCCTGGTTTTTTGCTGTACAACTGTTGCGGGGCGGTGCAGCCAAATAGTTTTAGGGTGGCTGTGTTGGCATCTGCGATGCGACTGTCATATAACATAAAAACAGGCAAACTGGTTAATTCGTAGAGCGATCGAAATTTGGCTTCCGACTGTTGCAATGCCGCTTCTGTTTGTTTGCGATCGGTAATGTCGGCAACCATTGCCAAAGCGCCGACATAGCGCCCTTCTTTGTCTGACAAGGAATTAGTAGAAACCATCGCCCACAAGTCGCTGCCGTCTCGACGAAGGAACTTAAAATCGTGCTTTTCGCTAATTCCTTCACGGCGGCGGTTGAGATTGGCTTCGGCGATCGCCACGCCTTCTGCATCCATGAAAGCAAATAGCGACTGCCCGATCATTTCGTTGGCGGTACAGGCGAGCATATCGACCATTTTTTGGTTGACAAAAGTAGTTTTACCCTCCGCATCGATCGTCCAAATTCCTTCATCTGCTGTCTCGACAATGCACCTGTATTTTTCCTCGCTTTCCCGGAGGGCTTCTTCTGCTAAGTGACGCTCCGTAATGTTTTGAGCCATTAACAATCCGCCGCTGATTTCTTGCCGCTTGTTTCTGACTGGCAAAGTGTAACCGAGGTAAATGCGATCGCCGTAAGTAAATTCTGAAACAACGGTTTCTCCTGCGAGCGCCGCCCGATAATTCGGCTCGAAGATACTGCAAAAATCCGGCTCGAATACTTCCCAGATTGTCTTGCCTTCCATCAACTCTTTGGAAAGTCCCACAGCGGCTAATTCTGTACCTTCTACCAGGGTGTAGCGCATTTCTTTGTCAAACAGCATCACTGCACCGTTAGGAAAGTTGCTTGCCATAGTGCGGTAAAGCTGTTCGCTTTTTTCCAGTGCTACTTCAGCTTGTTTGCGATCGCTAATGTCAACTACAACTGCACCGATGCCGATCGCCTCACCGTCTTTGTCGAGCAGAGGAAAATAAGAGCCTGTAATATCTCGAACAACCCCAGGCTGCTTTGGACTTTCACCGCTCATATCTATGTTAATTAGGGGCTCTTTCGTTCTCAAAATTTGTTCGTACAAAGGCTCTACCATTG
Source organism: Microcoleus sp. A2-C3 (assembly GCF_036706065.1). Classification (NCBI taxonomy): domain Bacteria; kingdom Bacillati; phylum Cyanobacteriota; class Cyanophyceae; order Oscillatoriales; family Microcoleaceae; genus Microcoleus; species Microcoleus sp. A2-C3. The sequence goes on from NZ_JAUBVX010000004.1 coordinate 129,218, forward strand.
GAGCCAAATTCTGCAATATTTCGCTTACAGTCTTGCCAATATGTTCTGCTGGGTTCAGGCAATTTATTTCTGCTAGGTATGGATTAATTTGCACGTACCGCAATTGGGAGTCCAAAATGCAAAGTCCCACCGGCGCATCATTGAAAAAAGCATCAAAACGATCTTGTCTCTGTGCTAATTCTTGTTCTAAAGCTTTGCAATCGCTAATATCCCTGATGCAGCCCACACTCCCAAAGACTTCGCCACCAACATCTTTAACCAGAGAAATTGATAAGTGCGAGTAGAAGTCTTCTCCAGACTTGCGCTGCATAGTAATTTCTAGTTCACACTCGCCTGTTTTTTCTAGCGGTTTTGTCACCAATTCTAATACTAATTCCCGCTGTTTCGGCGGATATATTAGACTAACATCTTGACCAACAACTTCACTTGTTTCGTAGCCGTAAAGCCTTTGAGCCTCTTTATTCCAACTGGTGATTGAGCCGTTCGTATCCGTGCAAATTACGGCTTCGCGAATTTGATCTAAAATCTGATTTTGCAGCTCCAGTTTCGATTTTGCTTGTTCCAGTTCGGCGATTTTTTGTTGGAGTAGTTCCTGAGTTTTTGTCAGTTCGGCAGTCTGGTTTGCCAGCAATTTTTCTAGATGTGAATTGCAGTGCGGCGGCGCTGATTCCCGTGGCTGACTGTTTTCATCCCGATGATTTAAAATCTTTTCAGCACTCAGCCAAATCACGCATTCTCCATCAGTTGCAATTGCCCGCTCGGAAACTCGCACGGATACGAAATGGTTATTTTTATGTTTGTATGCTGCTTCGCACGGGCTAGTACAGCTATTTTTTGCTGGAATTTCTAAATATTTTTCTCTACCAACGCAATCTGTTTGCAGAATTTCCCAGTAATTGAGGTTGAGAGTTTCTGCAACTGTGTAACCGATAATACTTGCAAAAGCTGGATTGATGTCTAGAAAACTCCCGTCTGTCCGGCACAATGCCAGCCCTAGCGGGCACAGTTGTAACAATTTGCGGTGGGAGCGATCGCGCTTGGCTTTTCCTAACTGGCTTTGCATCTGACATAGCTGGACTTGGGTTATTTAATTATATCTTTTTATCTTGTTTATTGCTGTAACTTTTATAACTCAGTAAGGAAGTTCGGCAACGAGGCCGAACTTCCTTCTATCCCGTACATTGTTCGTTGGCCGAACATCTCTCTATCCGTTACATCCGTTAAATCTGTGATAGAATCCGTTGCTGAACTTCCTGCAATTAATCGCGAGCGATCCCTTCGGAGCGGGCGGCCAACTGCACTGCACCGGCGACGGCAATGGCAACTCTTTCGTCAAAAACAGACGGTATAATGTGCTCTTTGTCAAGCTGAGAAGAGCTGACTAAAGAGGCGATCGCATAAGCTGCACCCAAATACATACTTGTGGTAATCGTGCGAGCTTTGCAGTCCAAAGCACCTCGAAATATCCCCGGAAATGCCAAAACATTGTTAATTTGATTGGGGTAGTCGCTGCGTCCAGTGGCAATGATCGCCGCATCCTCCATAATTAATTCTGGCTGAATTTCGGGAATGGGATTTGCCATTGCAAAAACAATCGGATTCTCGGCCATCGATCGCACCATAGAGCGAGTGACCACCCCGGGCGCACTGACACCTAAAAATACATCAGCACCGGCCATCGCATCTTCCAAAGTACCGCCCGAAGCCACAGCAAATTCTAGTTTTTCTGGGTTCATATCCGTGCGATCTTTGCAGAGAACGCCTTTGGAGTCGCAAATGATGATGTTTTCGGCACCTGCTTTCCGCAACAAACGGGCGATCGCGATTCCGGCCGCACCAGCTCCGTTAATTACGATACACACTTCTGCGATCGTTTTTTTGACGATTTTTAAGGCATTAATTAATGCTGCCAAACTAACAATCGCCGTGCCATGTTGATCGTCATGAAAAATTGGAATATCTAAGGTTGCCCGCAATCTGGCTTCGATTTCAAAGCAACGGGGAGAAGAAATATCTTCCAGGTTAACGCCACCAAAAACCGGGGCGATATTCTGCACGGTGCGAATAATTTCCTCGGTATCTTGCGTGTCCAAACAGATAGGAAAGGCATCAATTCCGGCAAATTCTTTAAATAGCATGGCTTTGCCTTCCATGACTGGCAGTGCGGCGGCTGGGCCGAGGTTTCCTAGTCCCAAAACTGCGCTACCGTCGGTAACAATCGCAACAGTATTTTGTTTAATTGTCAGGTTGTAAACTTGTTGGGGGTCATTGGCGATCGCAGTACAGATGCGGGCGACTCCTGGGGTGTATGCCATTGCCAAATCAGATTGGCGTTTGAGGGAAATTTTGCTAATTACGCTGATTTTTCCACCACGGTGCAAGTCGAAAGTGCGATCGTACACATCGATCACTTTGATATCCGGTAGCGCTTTCACTGCTTGGACGATTTCTTCGTTGTGTTCAATGCTGTAAGCATCGACGGTGATATCGCGAATGGTAGTGGCGCGGCTTTGCTCGATTAAGTCGATTTGGCCGAAGTTGCCGCCCACAGATGCGATCGCGCTGGTGACGCTAGCCAGCATTCCCGGCTGGTTCGGCAGAGCAACACGAATCGTTAAACTAAAGCTGGGGTTCGGTGTCAGTTTTACCATAATGGCTTGATTGTAGATTTGAGAATTGCAATCTTTGATTTTATCGCCAATATTAGACAGAAAATTTAATAATTAAAATTTTCAACTGAAATTTTTAACAAATTCTATCAACTGGTGATGCGATCGCACTATATTTCCCCGTAGGGTGCGTCAGTTTCAATATGTTTAAATTGTGTCAAAACTTGGGACTGACGCACGATACTAACTACTAACTTTTAAATCCGTTACATCCGTTACAAAATCCGTTGCCGAACTTCCCTCTTTCTTCTTCCTTCGGTCAACTGTCAACTGTCAACTGAATCAACGCCTAATTCCTGCTGCTGTCTTTTGAAGGGAGACATTCAGGAGAGTTAGTGCGACTTGTTAGTGGCTGTGATTGGGGAGGTAAAAAGTAGATGCAACACTGTTTGATCGAGCAGGTAAAAATTAGATCGACTCACAAGCGGGCATTTCCTATGTATTCTGCTTGCTTGTTTAACACTTGCCAAGGATTGCGAGTGCAACCGGGCAAACGATCGAACTACCTGCACGCTTTGCTGGAGAATTCCAGCGACTGTTACTAATAAGGAATTTACCCCGCGCCAGTAAAAACAGAGGTTTAGCGCAGCACAGCGAGTTGCTGGTTGCTAACTGTCAATTTTAGCGATCAGTCGCAGCATCCGCACACATAATTGTAAAGAATTTGCAAGCGATACAATCGGGGGGAACTTTTTCTGAGTTTGGGAGATCTACAGGTTGTTCGTCTTCGCTGCCGGCGGGAAAGATGCACAGGCCCACTTGTTTGACTCCAGCCATGAGTTCGACAACTCGATCTAAAATGCTGTCGATTCTTTCAATTAGTTCATCTGCTACATCTAGACTCGGCGCGATGATGAAAAAGGTTTTGACTCCTTCGGGACAAGGGGCGAAGCCGAGGGTGCACTCTTCTAATAGTGCTTGAGTCGAGAGACTCAGAGGCTCATCGAAGCGAGCGATTACTGCTCGATCAAAGGCTTGTGTCAGGGAACGATCGCCAAAAACAGGTTGAGATAACATAACTACTTCCTTTCGTAGAATTTTTGGAGCATTGAAAAAATATTAACATACCTTAATGTAACTGATTTAACTAAATTGTATGGCGATCGCGATCATGACTAGATGTGATATTTTTTGATGTGTAGAGCGATCGGCATTGTGATAATCTGTAATCTCAGATACAAAACCCTGTGATTTAGATCAGGATGGAAAATATTTTCGAGGGGGTAATCCCCGGAGAAGTACAGCTAAAAGTTGCGATCGACCTCAACCTCTAGCGTTTAAAATAAATATCCAATCAAAATATTAAAGATGAACTCGATCGCCCAACAGTTAAAAACCAGATTTGAAAAAGCCTTCACCTCCGCATTCGGCGAGAGTTATGCCGATACGGATCTGATGCTAGCCCCTGCGGGAAATCCCAAGTTTGGGGACTTTCAGTGCAATGCGGCGATGAGTTTGGGCAAAAAGTTAGGTAAGCCGCCGCGGGCGATCGCCTCTACAATCATCGAAAACCTCGACATCGCCGACATCTGCGAAACCCCAGAAATCGCCGGCCCGGGTTTTATCAATTTGAAGCTCAAACCGGCGTATTTGGAAGCGCAAATAAGTGAGATCGCCGCCGACACCCGTTTGGGGATTGAACCGACAGAAACGCCTCAGAGAGTGGCGATCGACTTTTCGAGCCCGAATATCGCCAAAGAAATGCACGTCGGACATTTGCGATCGACAATCATCGGAGATGCGATCGCCCGCATCCTCGAATTTCAAGGCCACGACGTACTCAGAATCAACCACATCGGCGACTGGGGCACCCAATTCGGAATGCTGATCGCCTACCTGCGCGAAGTTTACCCCGAAGCCCTCACCACCGCAGACGCCCTAGACTTAGGAGATTTAGTCGCATTTTACCGCCAAGCAAAACAGCGCTTTGACACAGACGAAACCTTCAAAGAAACCGCCCGCCAAGAAGTAGTAAAACTGCAAGCAGGCGCAGAAGACACCCGCCGCGCCTGGAAACTGCTGTGCGATCAATCCCGCCGCGAATTCCAAGTAATCTACGACTTACTAGACATCAAACTAACCGAACGCGGCGAATCATTTTACAATCCATTATTACCCGCAGTAATCGCAGACTTAAACAAGTTAGGTTTGCTAGTAGAAAGCGACGGCGCGAAATGCGTATTTGTAGAAGGTTTCACCAACAAAGAAGGCGAACCATTACCGCTCATCGTGCAGAAAACGGACGGCGGCTACAACTACGCCACAACAGATTTAGCAGCCATCCGCTACCGCATCCAAAACGACAAGGCAAAACGCATAGTTTACGTCACAGATTCAGGACAAGCCAACCATTTCGCCCAAGTATTTGCAGTAGCCAGAAAAGCCGATTGGATTCCCGAAGATGTCGAAATTGTCCACGTTCCCTTCGGTTTGGTATGCGGAGAAGATGGCAAAAGATTAAAAACTCGTTCTGGGGATGCAGTGCGCTTGCAAGATTTGCTCGATGAGGCGATCGTCCGCACCCGCCAAGATTTAGAAGACAGATTAATAAAAGAAGAAAGACAGGAGACTGAAGAGTTTAAAGCTAACGTAGCTCACGTAGTTGGTTTGAGTGCAGTCAAATATGCCGATTTGAGTCAAAACCGGGCGAGCAATTACACTTTTAGTTACGACAAAATGCTCGCTTTGCAAGGAAATACAGCACCTTATATGCTCTATGTTTGCGCGCGCGTGCGGGGAATCGCCCGCAAGGGCGAGATTGATTTTGATAATTTAGATGCTGGTGCAAAGGTAATTTTGCAGTCGGATGCAGAGTTAGTTTTAGCCAAGCATTTATTGCAATTTAGTGAAGTTATCAATGCTGTTGGTGGCGACTTGTTGCCGAATCGGATTTGTCAGTATTTGTTTGAATTGAGTCAAAAATACAATCAATTTTACGAACAGTGTAAGGTGTTGGATGCTGAGGAACCGTTACGGACTTCGCGGCTAATTTTGTGCGATTTGACGGCGAGGACTCTGAAGTTGGGTTTAGATTTGTTGGGGATTCAGGTATTGGAGAGGATGTAATAAATTGTACTGCATTTAATATTTGTAGGGTGTGTCGCCATCAAAAATTCCTAAAGTGAATCGACAATCTCATGGCGACGCACCTTACACTTCGGGTTAAGAAAACAAGCAAAAACAATGTTAACTGGTAACGAGTAACTTTTTCAAGAGTACAGATGTTCGCGTAGGGAAACGGCACTGGCGTGTCCTCTATTTCGTGCCAAAGAAACGCAGATTTCATAACTCATTCAGTTTCATTTCCTGTGCCTTTCCTTCAGCAATTTCTTGTTTTGCGCGTTTGGCAGCAGCCACAAGTTGCTGTTGCGTTTTCTCGAAAGATTCGTCCCATTGAAGCTCATCTTTTAATTCTGCGATATACTCTTTCAAGTATGCTGCTACTTGCTGCTGTAAAGTTTCTGGCAGAGAGTGCATCATCTCGATCGCTGCATCAATGCCTTCCCACAGTTCAGAAAGCGGTACAGTTTCTCCTGTCATTGCTTCGTGCCACCCTTGACGAAAACAGTCTTCGGCTGACTTCAGCGGTTCCTCATCAGCAAGAACAATAACGCGGACTCTGTGTCCAGAAAATTTGGCTGCTTGGGCTAGAATTTCTTCCCACGTTCCCTCTACTTCTAGCAGTTGTGTTGTCATTTTTGTGATTTTAATTTTTAACCGTCAGGGCGATCGCTATCTTCTTCATCTTGTATTTCTTTAGGAATAGTGGCATCATTCAACTGACTAATAATTTGTAAAATTTGCTCTACAGAAATATCCACTTGTTCTGATTTTGCATAAATACTCATCAAGAAGATTGCTGTAGGCATCTGAACGTAATATATTAGTCGATAGCCAGCACTTTTACCCTTTTTGATATCGCTGTTTTTGACTCGCATCTTAAACACAATATCATTAATTCCCGGTATTCGATTTCCCGGCAATTCTCCCGCTTGAAGTTGTTCAACAATCGGCTGAACGTCAGAGCGAATGTGGCGGTACTTTTTGGACAGTGCGCGTAAATTGCGCTTAAATTCATCGGCAAAGTACACCTTAATTGAAGGAGAATCATTCTGCATCAATACCTTCCCACAGTTCCGATACAGGTCTAGTTTTTCCGGTTTTTATTTCCAGCCATGCTTGCCTAAAACTTTCTTCTGGAGATGGGAGTGCTGCTTCGTCTTCATCAGCAAGAACGACGATGCGAACTCTGCGTCCAGCGAATTTTGCCGCTTGGGCGAGAATTTCTTCCCACGTTCCCTCTAGTTCTAACACTTGTGCTGTCATTGCTTTTACTTTTTTAAAGAGTTGGATTTAGTTAATTATAGCGCATTCCTCAAATCGAGCATTCATGGCATTTTGTTAACAACCAAGCTATCCAGAATACCTTTAAACATTGTTACCACAATTTGGCGATCGTTATCTCTGACAAAAATATCATAATTGGGACTTGAGTTAATTTCAATCAGCCAATATGCTCCGTTTTTATCTAGCGCGATGTCAAGCCCCGCATAATTAATCGCAATTTCCGCAAAAACAGGTTTAACAAAATCTTCAATCTCAGATATGAGATTTGGGTTAATTATATGTTTAGCTTTTGCACCTTCCCAGTGCAGCGGGCTTAAATTCCCCGCAAATTTTGCCTGAGATTTGTCTTTTTCGTACAGCAAAACTAGCTTTTCTTTGCAGAATACAGCCCGATATTCGTGGGCAATTTCGATGTATTCTTGAGCGAGCGCCACATAGTCATAATCTTTGCTGTTGACGTTAAATATAATTTCTAGCGCTTCTTTAATTTGCTCTATCGTTTCACACAAAAAAACATTGTTGCCACCAGCACCGCGATTTCTTTTGAGAATCACCGGGAAAGAGAAATTTTTGTAGACTTCTAAAACTATTGATTCAATATCTGGGAAACTCAAATACTTTTTATACTTCTCCTCGCAGTGAGGCGAGACAAAACCGAGAGTTATGGGAGTATTTATTTTGCCGTTTAATAGTTGATAGGTATATTCTTTGTCTTTAAAAATCTCTGCTACTGACGCACTATTAAATGGCGTTATGTAATTGACAAAATAATATTCTTCGCCGCCCTGTTTGAGTCTAATCAAGTTTTGGCAATTATGCAGGATTTCGTAAGGGATCTTTAATTCCTCACAAGCTGCCAGCAGGATTTCAATATTGGTTAGCATAAAATGTAACTTAATTAGAAAGTAATTTTAACAATTTGAGAAGCGCGATCGCACTTCTCAAACTTCAAATTCAATCAAATTCTACCCAAACAGCCGCTGTTGCCCATTTGCCGCATCTTTCCCGGCATAAATCTCGCGGGTTCCCTTGGGAATATAAATCCAGCCAAACTCTTGCAAGCGGTTTGTTAAATTGGAAATGCTGACTCCCAATTCATCTCTCATTTTGTATAAATGCGACCATTTTGTTAAATCGCGTCCCTGTCTTTTATCTTCCAAAACACCTCGGGGCATTAACAAACAGCTTGCAAAATATTGGGCTTGCCATTCGATCGACGCAATTTTGGTATTCGCGATCGCACCCCGACACACAAACGGTTCTTCGACATCAGACGCTGTTTTTCCTCGATCGCCCAAGTTGAGTTCCAACTGTTCCACAGTACCGTCTGCTTCGTCTTGATTGACGTGGAGCACCCAGTGGCCGATTTCGTGGGCGATCGTCGATTCGATGAACCCCGGCGGTTTTTCGAGAATCAATTCGTTGATTTCGATTAACCGCTGCTGGGGTAAAATCCTGGCGGCGATCGCACCTTCTTCATCCGGCTCAATGTAGTCCCAAACTACGCCCAAGTCCAGAAAATCAGCAACAGTTGTCGCTTCAAAAGGCCATTTCGGAGCAAACTTTTGCGTTTTCTGCATCTGCATCAGGATGTCATTTGCCAAACGCTCGATCGATTCTTTGGGATAGAAGCAATACGGTTTAAAAATACTCACGCTTCAGGGGCCTCTCTTACGCTTCAAAAGATTGTTTGAGCCAATCTGGATTTTCTTGCATCCGGCGAAAAAGAGCCTGCATTTCCTTCGGATTCTGCTTCAGCAGCGCTTCGTACTGCTGAGGCAGTCTACCGGCAAGAAAAATCAATTCCTCTTCGTTGATGTCGAGATTCCGCGCCAATGCTCGAATTACGTCTTCTTTTGGCGCATAATCGGCGCGATCGTTCTCCAACTTCGACAAATAAGTAAAATCCACACTTAGCATAGCAGCAAGCTCACGTTGTGAGTAAGCCTTATCCTTGCGAGCTTGACGGATCAGTCTTCCAAATGTTTGTTCCACGGTTTTTCGCCTCCTGACAAGCATTCTAGCCTGTTTTGATGAAAACTTCAACAAAATACTTGACGGGAAAATCAACATACGTTACCATAAATTTAGTTGACGCTTTAGTCAACTCCTTTGACCACACTGCTGTGGTTGAAAGTGGAAATCAGCTAAAAAACACGTACATATAGCGTAGTTAAATTGAGAGGAGCGATCGCCACCCGGCATCTAAACCCTTGTACGCAGCCAATAAGGAGGAACAGATAGCAAATGCTGAGAACCTGGACAGACACGCATTACAAGCTCGAAGACGATGATTGGCTATACATCGCCACCCACGAAGAACAAAGCTCAGCCTCACTGGTTTGTCCGGGCTACGCGCGGGATGGCGAAGGCTTTAGCATCCACTTCACCCCAGCGCACCTAGAAACCTTAGAGCATTTGCTCACCGCGTTGCGGATTATTAAAGCTCAACAAGAGGCGATGCTTGAGTATACCTATCCAGAACCAAAAGCGACAACACATCTTATTAGGTAATCGGAAGGGGAGATGGGGAGAGGGGGAGAGGGGAAGAGGGGGAGAGGGGGAGAATTAGCCAATTACCGATTCCCAATTACCAATTACCAATCCTCAGTAAATCAATAAATAAGAAGGAAAAACTAACCATGACTACCACAAAAGAAAGACCTACATTTTCAGTATTTGGAGCCAAACCTAGCAACGCTTTGCTAGTACCAGAAATCCCGATCGCCGTTCGCAACAATTGCCAAAGTGGCCAGTGGGCGATCGGCGATACAGATTACGGTTCCAAATGTTCGATCACCATCCTCAAATTTGCCAAATTTTTCGGTTCCCTCGGTCAAACTTCCCACACACTTTGGGGTCAACTTTGGTTCGTCGCAGAAACAGGCGAACTCCCCCAAGGAGTTGTCATGGTGACATACATCAAAAACCGCAGCTTGAACGACTTTAACCGTTTAGTCGCATCAGTTCAATCGCGCGGCGTAGAGCCTGCTACCGGAATTTTTGTTCCCGAATTCGTAAAACATTCCGGTCAAAAACCAGACGACAGCGGAGTAGTCAAACCCATAAATTACTACAGTTTAAAATGGTCGTGGATGGAGCGAAAAGACTGGGCAGTTATCGACCAAGCAGCAGCAGTTTTGTCCGATACAAGCAATCAATCGCGGATGATTGACTTAGAAGGAACCAGGGCTATGATCTGTTTAGATAACCTACCAGCAGCACAAGTTGCGTCCTTGATGGCCGCTCACACTAGCGGTGAAAACGATGCGATTGCTTTGAATTCTAACGGCGGTATGTCGCTACCGTCAGCGGAAGACAGAGCAACTGCTGACTTGTTCTAATATTGTGGAAAAGGCGCGATTAAATCGCGCCTTTTCCGTAACTGTGACAACGAAGAGTAAAATGAAAAAAATTACTAAAATTCAAACCAAACCAAACCTGCAAGAAAGCCGTTTGAGAGAGAATTTCGAGATGCTCGATCGCATTCGGGATGATACAGTTAACGACATCGAAAGTCTTACCGAAGACTTCCAGCACATGACTTTAGTTGCCGAATCTATCCGGCGGAATTACCGAGCTTTGCTTGCGGAAAATCAACTGCTAAAAAACACGCTTTTAAGTATAGTTGAGGAGTGCGAATGCTGGCAAAGTAATCGGTGCGATCGCTGTCAAAAAATCCTCAAATCTCTAGACAGCAATAATCCAGAATTTCCACCGAATGCAGCCAAAGAATACCGAACTATTCTCAGCCAACTCAGGAACTTAGGATAGCTCAAAACGTCTCACCAACCAAGCCTGCAAAAGTTTTAATCAGGAGCCAAAAACCCTATGACACTAGCAACAGCAAAAGATAGCAAAACTAAAATTTTGCAAAGTTTTCAGCAGATTTTAGCAGACAAGAAAAAGATTGAATCTAAGGTCGAAACTAAGGAACAGTCAGCCGAAAAAGCCAAAAGCAAACAACTCCTCGAAGTTGCTTCTACCTACACAATTGACAGCATTGTTAAAGGCTTGGCAGATTTGCAATTAGATTTCGGTAGCATCACCAGCGGACTTTCGGAAAAACTGAAGGCGGAATCTTCAAAATTAGATGAATTAAAACGGGCGATCGAAATTGAAGCCGAACAATTGCAGGAGTTGCAGCAAGTTAGAGTTGTAGCAGATGCCCTCCACATTTTAACTCAAGAGCATCGAGAAAAATTGACCCTGCTGGAACAAAACAGCGCCAACCAGCGCGAAATTCTCGAAAAAGATACAACCCAAAAACGCAAGATTTGGGAAAAAGAACAGCAAGAATTTGATGCAGCAGTTCAAGAAGAGACTGCACTCACAACTAAACAGCGCCAGCAGGAAGCAGCCGATTATCAATACGAATTGCAGCGCGGACGCAAAATTGAAACCGACGAATATGAAGAAACGAAGCGCAAACTAGAACGGCAATTGCAAGAATCTTCCCGCGAAAAAGACAAAAACTGGGCGGAAAGAGAAAAAGCCCTCAGCGATAATCAAGCGGAGTTTGAAGAGAATCAAACTAAAGCCACCGGATTTGAAGAAGAACTCAAACAGGCTTATACGAAAGCCAAAGAAGAAGCAATTCAAGAAGTTTCCCGCGAGGCTAAAGTCAAGGCAGATTTAGCAGACAAGGAATGGGAAGGAAGCAAGCAGGGATATGAGTTGAAAGTGCAATCTTTACAGCAGACAATTGCGCGCCAAACTGAACAAATTGCTGAGATTTCGGCGCAACTGCAAGCTACGATGAAGCAAGCGCAAGATTTGGCAATGAAAGCTTTTGCAAGCAAAGCTTAAAACTCGGTTCGTAGTGAGGACTTTAGTCCGCATCCGAGTTCGTAGTGAAGACTTTATTCCTTATTTTCTCAAAACTTTCGGAATTCAGTCCGAACTATCGAACCTGGAAGGACTGAAGTCCTGACTACGAACCTAATTCAAACTATTAACAAATCAAAAGCCATGAACAAAAAAGTTAGCGACAAAAGCACCAAGGCTCAAATCTTAGAAGCGTACAAGGAAGCCGCAGAAGAAAAAGCTGCATTAGAATTGCAAATCAAACAGCTAAATGCTTCCCCAAAGCAAATAGCAGTTACTGAAAAACTTATTGTGGAGGCAAAGAAACCAATGGCTTTAACTGAAAATCAACAAAAAATGCAGTCCACAATCGATAATTTGATTTTGCTGCAATTTGGCTTTGGTGGCGCTGTCAGCGAGTTGTCTGAGAAGTTAACTTCCGAAGCTACTAAATTGGAAGAATTGCGGCGCGTTGTGGGCGAAGAAGTTCAACAACTGCAAGAGTTGCACAGTTTAGAAGATGTTGCGGAAGATACGCTGGATAATTTAATTCAGCAGTACGAAGAAAGTGCGAAAACTTTTACTGACGAACTCAGCGAAGGGCGCGAAACTGTTGAACAGGAGTTGTTGGAACTGCGGCTGGCTTGGGAAAAAGAGCAGGAATTGCAAAAGTTGGCAGTTAAAGAACGTAATGAGAATGAGCAAAAAAATCGCGATCGCGATGAGGAGTTGTATGATTACGATTTGAATCTTCAGCGAAATCTTGATATCGAAGAATACGAACAGCGCCAGCAAAGGCTTTATCAAGAAATTGAAGAGTTTCGTCAGGAACAGGAGAAACAGTGGGCGGAACGCGAAAAAGCTATTTCAGAACGGGAAAAACTGTCTGCGGATGTTAAGGCTAAGGTGGAAGCTTTCCCGAAGGAACTGGAAGCTAATATCAAGAATGGGAAGGATACTGGTCGCAATATTGGCAATTATCAAGCTAAGATTAAGGCGGATTTGTTGGCTAAAGATATTGAAGGACAAAAGCAAAATTATGAACTGCAAATTCAAGGGATGTTGCAGACTATTCAAAATCAAGATGGGCGGCTTGCTAGTTTGTCACAGCAACTTGATTCTGCTTTGAAACAGGTTCAAGATTTGGCGGTGAAGGCGATTGAGGGTTCGTCGAATTTGAGTTCTTTCCAAGCTGTGAGGGAAATTGCGATCGAACAAGCTAAGACTCAGCAGAAAAATAAGTAGCAGTTAACCTACCCGATTGATTAACCCAGTGAATGGAATTCGGGGAGTTTACGGGCACACAAATAAAGAAGCCCGCCGAATGGAATTCGGGGCTACAAAAACGAAGCACACAAATAAAGAAGCCCGTCGAATGGAATTCGGGGAGTTTACGGGCACACAAATAAAGAAGCCCGCCGAATGGAATTCGGGGCTACAAAAACGAAGTCCGCCTCCGCGGACTGGGAGAAGTAGGGTGCGCGTTGCATTTCATGTAACGCGCACTTTACGCTATTTTGAGCAAAAAGTCGCTTTCTTTAGTGAAGTTTCTAAATTGTCCACTCGCTGCGTGTCTTCTTTGACGGTCAAACCCTATTTACAGCGTTGTAGTTTGTAGTCAAAAGCCCGATCGCCCCGTGCACTTTTATAAACTGTCCCTAGCCTTCCTGAATCCTCGGATCGAACTTCTTATTCTTGAAGTTAATCAACCAAAAGATATATTTGGGGCTTAAAGATTATGTCACAACAAATTATACGTCAAAAAGATACTAATGCTTGGATTCTTCAGTGCTGGGTTTCTTTTATTGTTGCCATTTCTGCAACTACTATTGGTGTGATTTATTTACAGGTAGATCCCTGGCAAAAAGCTTTTATGGGTATGGGTTTAACTTTTTCGGTTGGCTCGTCTTTTACTTTAGCAAAAACCATTCGCGATAACAATGAGTCAACAAGATTGACTGCTAGAATCGACGAAGCGAGGGTTGAGAAAATTCTCGCGGAACATCATCCTCTCAAATAAACTTGAATTATACAATGTATATAAAAAACAGCCCGCGCGGGCTGTTTTTGTTGAGCTTGAGGTGAAAACCTGCGGATTTCAATGGCTACCTTTGAACTTACGATCGCCCTTAGCCTTCTGACGCTGGCGAATGCCGGCCTGAACCGTAGCCATATCTACGGGAAAACCAACGACAGGAATCACCTGATCCTTGCGTTCTTCTTCCAGATTCTTGAGTTCGGTGTAGTCAACCCAGTGAATGCAATTTACCGGACAAGTGTCGATCGCCTCAGCAATCAACTCTTCAGAATCACCGTCTTGTCGGACTACGCGCGATCGCCCATAATCCGGCTCAATGTAGAAAGTATTGCGAGCAACATGAGCGCAATGCTTGCAGCCAATGCAGGTAATCTCATCAACATAGACACCTTTTTGGCGAAACACACCGCCTAATTCCGGTTCCAAACCAGAGCGATCGGGCGAATCCCGCAAAAATCCGCCCAACTCCGGTTCCAAACCAGTGCGATCGCCTGCTGTATCTATTCCGAGTCCAGAAAGCTCAGACATTTAGATCCCTCACAATAGTAAATAAGTCCGCCCAAGCGGACTTGAAAGAGACAAGATTGCAAAAATCTCGAAAAACTCTTAAGCACACCAGCGCTGAACCACCAAGCGGATCGAACCGTCTTGATTTTGTTTTTGCTCAGAAACTTGGAAACCCTGCTTAGCGCTTTCATTTACCACAGTATGGTAAGCATAGCGCTGAGTCACCTTATTCAGAAAACGGTCAACAGACCAAGCTTGCTGCCAAAATTGCAAATCAGCCACCAATTCATACTCAGTCCCGTTCCAGCTAAAACCTAAGTCATAGCCGTTTTCTTGCTCAATTACAACCTCAGCAGTGCTGGTGAGGCCGCGATAGCCGCGCACCTCAGTCGGGCCCGACTTCCAGTCGATACCCAAATCAGTTAAAGCAGCTTCCAAAGAATTCAAATTGCGGATCTGGGTCTTAATTTGGCTAAAGTGTGACATGGTGGTTCCAAAAAAATTTAAGTGAACTAAACAAAAAAGATTACCAATCGCTAAAAGCCACTTGGGCCGTCGCTTCGGCTGACTGATTCAGCGCAAGCGCGAAATATTCAGATGTTGACTCTTGATGAAGCACCACGCCAAGCTGGGCTTCAATAGCAGCAGTTACCTCAGCGCAGGAAGCACCGACAATGCCGGTGACTGTTTCCTGTACGCGGCCATCTGGATAAATCACAAATTCTAGTGTTTCCATAATCCGGGCTGACTGAATAGGAACGATGAAATCAGACACCGACGCCAGCAAGCTTGGTACGATGCCTCCTGAAGTCGCTTATTGAGAGTTGGCTGACTCGCCACTATATCAATTTTGACTAATTGATAGGTTTTGAGTCACAACTTAACAGAACTTATTAATAGGTGGGATCAATACGTCAGTGTTATGTAAAGTTTCGCGTACATTGTGACATCAGTCAAGTCATCTGAAGGAAGAAAGAAGGAAGAAGGAAGAGGGAAGAAGGAAGAGGGAAGAAGGAAGAAGGAAGAGGGAAGAGGGGATGAACCGCAGAGGGCGCAGAGGGCGCAGAGGGAAGAAGGTAAAACGAAAAAGTATAAATTCCCCCACTCCCCCTCTAATTCCCTCTGGGGTCTAGAACGTCTCGCAGGCCATCGCCCAAAAGGTTGAAACCCAGAACTATCAAGGTAATCAGCAAACCGGGAAACAAAATAGTCCAAGGAGACGAAAGAGCGTATCCGCCTTTGAAAGCGTCCGAAAGCATTGTCCCCAACTCCGGGGCTGGTGGCTGCGCGCCCAAACCGAGAAAACCTAAACCGGCGGCTTCTAGTGTGGCTGTACCAGTGGAAAGAGTTGCTTGTACTACTAGCGGTGGGAGACTTCCCGGCAAAATGTGGCGAAAAATAATCCGTAAGTCGCCAGCGCCCAAGGCTTTGACTGCTAAGACAAATTCTTGTTCTCGCAGCGATAACACCATGCTGCGTGTGAGGCGGATGTAAATGGGAATTTGTACGACGCTGACGGCGATAATTACGCTTTGCAGGCTGGGGCCGGTGACGGTGACAATGGCGATCGCCAGTAAGATTGAAGGAAACGCTAGCAAAATATCCGCTAAAGTGCCGATCGCCACTTCAGCCCATCCGCGAAAATATCCGGCGAAGAGTCCCAACAGCCCTCCCACAAACAATCCCGCAGCCACAGAAACCAGGCTGACGAGCAAAGATATCCCCAATCCGTGCCACACTCGCACCAACAAATCTCGCCCCAAACTGTCGGTGCCGAACCAATGTTGGGCGCTAGGAGCCACTAATCGGGATAAATAATCGCGATCGACCGCCGGATTGTAGGGGGAAAGTAGGGGAGCTAACAGAGCCGAGAAAATCAGCGCTACAGTCAAAATTAAGCCGATTTTCCCGGAGGTCGATCGGGCGAATCGCTGCAAAGCAGGCTGTCGAAATATTAAATTTTGATGCAATTTGGGATTTTCCATCTTTAAATCCTGTCAAAAAAACTAACAGTTGTGCCCGATCGCAGTTTTTATACCAATGGCAGATGCCCAATGACCGATCCCTTCGTTAAAGACGCTTTAAGATAGAAAAGAAAAGATAATTTTAAAACCCTAATGACATCAACCCTGCTCAAATCATCCTCCCGATCGCCCCTGAACGCTCCAACAGTGCGCCATTTCCCCAACGGCCTCACAGTTATAGCCGAACACTTACCAGTCGATGCCGTCAACCTCAGCGTGTGGATGAATTTAGGCTCAGCCGTAGAATCCGACGAAATCAACGGTATGGCTCACTTTTTAGAACACATGATTTTTAAGGGAACTCCCAGTATTCCCAGTGGAGAATTTGAGCGGGCGATCGAGCAACGTGGCGCTGTCACCAATGCAGCCACCAGCCAAGATTACACTAACTATTACATCACCACAGCCCCTAAAGATTTTGCTGAACTAGCCCCGCTGCAAGTCGATGTCTTGCTCAACGCCAGCATTCCTGACGATGCTTTCGATCGCGAACGGCTGGTAGTATTGGAAGAAATTAGACGATCGGAAGACAATCCGCGCCGGCGCACCTATCAGCGATCGGTGGAATTAGCCTTTGAAGTCCTGCCCTACAAGCGACCGGTACTAGGTCCGACTTCCGTCATCGAACAGCTTACCGCCCAACAAATGCGCGATTTCCACAGCAGCAGATATCAGCCAGGGGCGATGACAGCAGTCGCTGTAGGTAATTTGCCGGTCGATCGACTAATTGAAATTGTCGCCGAAAGTTTTGCCACCAAAAGCACAGCACAAAACAGCACCATAAATTTACCCGCTGTCAGCAACTTTCACCCAGAATCCGAAATTCTGAACTACGGGAAAGAATCGCCATTTACAGAAACAGTCCGCCGCGAATTTGTAGACTCAGCCCTTCAGCAAGCTCGACTGATCGTGATGTGGCGAGTCCCCGGTTTTGTGGAAATGTCCGAAACCTATGCCCTCGATGTGTTAGCGACAGTATTGGGCCACGGGCGCACAACTCGTCTGGTTAAGGATTTGCGCGAAGATCAAGGGCTAGTCTCGTCAATTTCCGTCAGCAACATGACTCAGCGACTCGGCGGTGTATTTTCGATTTCTGCTCAACTAGCGACAGAAAACTTAGCAGCAGTCGAAGCAGCCATCGTCGGACATATTCGTACTCTGCAAACCGAATTGGTGACAGATGCCGAAATTTCGCGCATCCGCACCCAAGTAGCAAATCGGTTTATCTTCGGTAACGAAACTCCGAGCGATCGAGCAAGTTTGTACGGTTACTATCAGTCGATGGTAGGAGATATCGCTCCCGCCCTCAACTACGCAGCCTGCATTCAAGCGCTGACTGCGGAGGATCTCCGGGAAGCCGCTGTCAAATACCTATCTCCCGATGCGATGGGTGTTGTGATAATTCGCCCCGAAGCAGCATAAACCCGACTGCTTCCTTTCCAGGCGCAATCCTTTGCTTGTCAAGCTAGGGAGACTTCCCACAGCACAAAGAAGGTAAATCATCGCCTTCTTTGATTTGAGAATACTGTGTCAAAGTTCGATCGCTCGCAGCCTTAAAGGTTTTGTATCGAATCATGAATTTAAAGCTTTTAAGGTACGGGCGATCGGTAGAATTGCCATAAATTTCTCATAGTATAAACTTGGAATCGTTGAAGTGTGCAGGGAAGCATGAAATTACAAAACTTTCTCAACTCAAAAATTAGGTACGATGTCAAAGCAATCGCTGCCGACAACGAACTCAGCCGCCAAGTTCAAAGCCGCCTCATTGACCTGGGTTTACTGAAACCTCCAGTAGACGGCGCTTTTGGCCCACTTTCTACCGCCGCCCTCCACCGATTTCAAACCTTGATGAAGTGTGGCGAACCGGGTTTTTTGGGAGCAATTACAGCCAAAAAGCTGATCGAAGCCAAACCGGCGGACATTCCCACACCTCGCCCGATCCTGAAAATCCTCAAAGACACCATTTTTAAATCAAAACCGCTGGCGTCTTCTCAACTTCAGGAATCAGAAAAACAAGTAATCCCAGCGGGAAAAGAGTTTGAACTCCTGGCTTTTGTTCCAATTCGCGGTCACATTAGGGTTGCTCTCCGCAATGAATCTTTCAAAGGTTCAGGGATTTGGTATGTTTACGGAGGACACGCTCAAGTGACTCTAGATGGCGTTTTGCTGTATCCCAAACCGAATCCGCCCACTGTCAGACTTGGCATTCCTTATCGATCGCAATTAGATAATTTTTACAATCCTACAGGTGCTTGTAATGTAACTTCCATAGCGATGTGTCTGGACTTTTTGAGAGTGCCGCGGCGCAATAGAAGCGGACAATATGAAGATGAACTCTACGAATATGCGATCGCCAAAGGTTATAGTCGCTGGGATCCCTATGATTTAGCAAAGATTGTTAAAGATTACGGCGCTCAAGATTACTATACTGAGAATGCAACGATTGATGATGTTCAAGATTGGCTAGCTAGCGGAAATCCGGCTGTGATCCACGGATACTTCACGTCTTTCGGTCACATTATAGTTGCGGCAGGTTACGACAGCGAAGGATTCTTTGTTCACGATCCCTATGGCGAGTGGTTCCCAAGTGGTTATGACACAAGTGTCAGCGGTTCTTATTTGCACTATTCCTATCGTTTAATCCGCAGCGTTTGTATGGCTGATGGGAATTTTTGGGTGCATTTTATCTCCAAGTAATAATTGGGAATCGGGAATCGGGAATCGGTAATCGATAATATCGTTTCCGTAGGTTACTTGTTCTCTATTTGGATTGATTTGTTCTACTCGGTAAAAATCCTCTAGGTAGTAGACTCGGCGACTGTTACGCAGTTCGACTTGCCCAATAAACTTAATCAATGGTTCGTCCTGATTTAGTTTAGCGATCGCACTTTTGTAACTTCTCCCTGTAGCATTAAGGTGGGCAATGCCCACCTACCTACAGATAGAGTTTGCGCGTAAGTTCTGTTCGTGTTTAGTAGAAAGAGAAGGGTTACGAAGTCTCCATAGTTTATAGATTGAGAAATTGAAAATCTGATCCTGAAATTTGCCGATTCAACTTCAGGCGTTAACTAATTCTGATTCTTCCGATTCTTCCGATTTATCCCGGACTCGGAAGTAGTAAAAGAGATTAGCAACAGCCAAATCTGAGGCTTTTTCCAAATTCGACGCTACTAAACTTTTATGACCTGCTATTTCCCCTTGCTCAATAATATAATTTTCATGCTCTTTTCGTTGCTGCGGATCGAGCATAAATTCCAGTTGAGTGCGAAGCGCATAAAAATGAGACTTCGGCCTCAAATTTTCATAAAATAACTGTTCGTCGGGTATTGCTAAAGCTATTGTTGCTGATTTTTTATCTTCAATAACCCCCAAGTTTGATTTGCTGAAATCAGCATCCTGCAACTGATTGAACTCACTTGGTGGCAAAGCTTTAGTCCATTCAATCTGATTAAGCCAAATGTCTAAAGCGGCTAAATCGTGATTGTGAATTCGCGTGATTTCAGGAAAGAGAAAATCAAGCTCTTCATCGGAGTCACAGCATTGTATGATATCGAGGCCATCTTGACGGATTTGTTGTTGAAGTTGAGAAATGCGATCGCCCGCAGCACCAAATTCATTCTGCACCTGATACGTGCCAATGATACTTTGCTCGATCGCCCAACTGCACTCTAACCGGCGCAACTGTCCCGCCGCACAAGTTTCTGCTAATAACTGCGGATTTTTGTAATCTGCCAAAGCCTCAAACAACATCCCCCGCGCCGCATCAATTTCAGCATTGCGGCGGTTGATATCTTGGAGTTGCAAAGCCGATCGCATTCGTTGAATTGCTTGCGTAAATAACCCGTAAGCCCGCACTAATACTAGGCGATGATTCTCAAATGTCATCTTTTCGACAACTTCCGAAATTTGTTGCTTAATATCCGCGCCTTGGTATTTTAAAAGTTGTTCTAAATTGATGAAACCGTTTTCTACTTTAACTTCCAGCCTTTCTACAGCTTTTTTTAGTTTCAATGTCTGGTGCAAGTTCACCGCTGACAAGGCTACCCCAGCAACAGTTCCCACACCTATGACGGCTGTAGTCGCTTGCAGTACCCCCAAAGTGGCTTGGATGCCTTGAAAGCCCATGTGCATTTGCTGCATCTGCAAGCCGCCCATGACGAACTGCATAGGAGACACTAAGGGCGATAAGGGGCTGTTGTTGACAGCCGCGCCAACCGCGTGGGCCATAAACTGTCCCGTCACTGCATCCCTCGCCATGCCGATCGGCACTCCGGCAGAGTTAACAACTTGTAAATACTTGCCAGCCTCGATCGCAGCCTGTACCGCTGCGGGAAATACAAAGTTCATCATTGATTTTTACCCCGGTAGCATACCCAAGAATAACTTATCTATTATGATAGGTTAAATAAAAAAAAATTATCAGTGGGCTCCGCAAATGGACACTTCGCTAATTAGTTCGCAAACGGTTGAGCTTGTTTCGCGCCTGACAGGGCAAAGACTTCGTAGGGAGGATATTAGTCCCCCGATCCTGTTTCTGGCGGGGCTGATAACGGTGTTGCTGGGAGTCATTCATGCCGACGGTACGGTAAGTGCTGAGGAAATCCAGCACCTGCGGACAACTTTGACGGAACTTATCCCCGCTAACAACAGTTTGCGACAATTAGCGATGCTGATGGCTAAGGGCGTGCGGGAACATAAAATTTACGATAAATTGCCGGCGTTGCCGATGCTGACAGCCTGTTTTTCCGAGGAGGAAAAACTGCTATTAATTAGTTTTGGGTATCAAATGTCGGCGGCAAATGGGACAATAGAGGAACCAGAAAAAGAGTATTTGACGATCGCCGCTAATAGACTCGGAGTTGATGCGCGATATTTGACTGTTTTGGAGGCTAGTTTTAGCAGTAGGGCGATCGCAGATACAGCAGCTTTAGCAGAAGTACACAGGTTACTCGATCCAGCGCAATTTCAATCTCTCGATTCTATGTTTGTCCGTGCTGCCAGTCACATTATCGGACATTTACCAGCAAAACCGAAACACAAAACAACTCAAAACAAATCAGTTTCGTCCTATCAGGAGTTGAAAAAGTTTCAGGAGTATCGGCAACAACTGAATGCTGTTTGTCACCCACTATATTTAACT
This sequence comes from Microcoleus sp. A2-C3, assembly GCF_036706065.1. Classification (NCBI taxonomy): domain Bacteria; kingdom Bacillati; phylum Cyanobacteriota; class Cyanophyceae; order Oscillatoriales; family Microcoleaceae; genus Microcoleus; species Microcoleus sp. A2-C3. Next base: position 150,749 of record NZ_JAUBVX010000004.1, read on the forward strand.
CTGCAAAATGGAAGCGATCGCAACGTGCTATCTCCTACTTTAGCAGAAGAAATAACCAAAGTATCTCTGAGATTGCAATCTCCATGTTTTCGCCTTGCTGTTGTCGGTGAGTTTAGTAAAGGCAAATCAACCTTACTAAATGCTTTACTCGGTGAGGAAATCCAACCAGTGCGCGATATTCCCTGTAGCGGTAATGTGACTATTTTGAAATATGGTTCGCAGCGCCGGGTTATTTGTCGCTACAAAAATGGACGTGAGGAAGAAATTTCACCTGCACAGTATCAAGAGAAAGCTTCGATGTCGGAAGAAGCAGCTTGTGGTTCTTATACCGATGAAATTGCCTCGGCAATTGCCGAAATTGTTTTTGAACATCCCGAATTAGAGTTGTGTCGCAATGGGGTAGAAATTATTGATTCTCCTGGGTTGAACGAACAAGCCGAACGCACATTAGTCACCCAACAGGTTCTCAAAACAACTGATGCCGTTATTTTCTTAACTCATGCTCAAAATGCTTTAACCGAGAAAGAGCGGGAACTGCTTTTGTATTTGAAAAAAGAACTAAACTATGGTGATAACGAAGGCGCGAGTAATATTTTTATGGTTGTTAATTTTTTCGATTTGGTGCGGCGGGAAGAGAGTCGCCAGCAGGTACGAAAAAGAGTGGAAAAGATTGTTAAGGATGAAAATTTGATTGCTGGTGAAAACCGGATTCATTTTATTTCTGCTCAATCTGCCTTGGAAGCGATTTTAGAAGGCAATGAAAATGATGGTTATCTAAAATCTTTTCAGGATTTTACAGATTCGATTGAGAAGTTTCTGACAGTTGAACGGGGGGCGATCGCACTTCGGCAGTCCGCCGCCGGAATTCAGCAAATTATTGACACTGGTTGTGAGGAATTGAATCAATGGCGGAAAATATTAGAGGGAAAATTGACAGTTTCTGAAGGAGATAAGCCGAAAATATTTGAACAAATGGCGGAAGTCAGCGGTCGCGAGGTTAAAATTAGATTGTTAGCTAATGAATTGAGGGATCAGTCTTTAGAAGAATCTCTTGAATCTTGGCATGAATGGGCGGAAGAATTGGCAGAACGTTTGCTATCAAAAAGTCATCGCTGGACTTCCGAACACGGACACATCATGAGTCAAGACAAGTTGACTAAAGATTATGCCGATCAATTTATACGAGACATCACCAAAGAAATTGATGACTGGGGCAATCAAAAAGTACAGTCTATTTTAAAACAAAATATGGGAGTGCTAGACCGCCAAATCGGTGAAGATATTGATGCAATACGGCAAGAATTTCAACAGTTTGACCAGCAACTCAGCACTAGCCTTGTCGCTCAATTCAATAACTTAGCAACAGCACGTAGCTTAGGCGGATTTGGCGCAAGTGGAAGTGGAATTGCTTCATCAATTAACGCAAATATTGGTAGTGATGAAAGTTTAGGCGTTGGTTTGGGTCTCGGTGCATTAGTAGGTGCTGGGTTGCTATTTTTTACAGGACTTGGTTTTATAGGAGTTATTTTAGGTGGCTTAGCTGCTGGCGCTGGTGGCGGTTTTGGCTTTAGTTTTTTAGATGGCGATGCTGTTAAAGATCAGATTAAGGAAAAAGTCGTTGAATTAGGCTTTGAGAAATTTGCCGAATCGGCAGAGTCTATTTTTGAGAAGGTACAAGAAAGGATTATTGCAGTATTTGACGATCGCACTAACGCGAATAGCGATGCGATGTCAAAAGCGATCGCGCTGTGGGAGAATTTGTTAGAACAGGAAGAAAAGCGCGATCGCCAAAATCAAGCAGAATGCGAAGCCGAAAAGGTTTGGCTGGCTGAAAAACGCCGGGAACTTGAACAAGTACAGAGTCAAATTGAAACAATCTTAAATCAAAGTGCTGGCTAACTCAATGAGTAGATGGTAAACGCAAAAAAACCATAGTACCTTGTAGATACTACGGTTTTTTGGGCGATCGCCTACTGATTGATATTTCTATGCCAAAACTGGCACAGGTTGCGGCCAACGTTTCATGACTTTGCCAATTACAGCCAATTCTTCCATCAACTTGTCGAACTGATCCGGTGTTAAAGATTGCGGCCCGTCAGACAAAGCTTTTTTCGGATTCGGGTGCACTTCTATCATCAGCGAATCTGTACCAGAGGCGATCGACGCAAACGCCATCGAAGGTACAAACTGCGCCCAACCAGTCCCGTGACTGGGGTCAACCATAATTGGTAAGTGAGTCAGGGTTCGCAGCACTGGAACAGCCGACAAATCTAGCGTATTCCGCGTATACTGCCTGTCATAGCCGCGAATTCCGCGCTCGCACAAAATCACGTTGGGATTGCCCGCAGCCATGATATACTCGGCAGCCATCAACCATTCTTCAATAGTTGCGGAAATGCCGCGCTTCAGCAAAATCGGTTTGTCTTGAGCTCCGACTTTCTTCAATAGCGAGAAATTCTGCATATTTCGGGCTCCGACTTGAACCACGTCGGCTACTTCTACGATCGCACTTAAGTCCGCCGCATCCATAACTTCGGTAATAATTCCCAAACCGCTAGCTTCCCGCGCCGCCGCCAGCAACCCCAAAGCACTCTCGCCGTGTCCTTGGAAAGCGTAGGGAGAGGTTCTCGGTTTGTACGCTCCACCGCGCAAAAATTGAGCGCCAGCAGCTTTGACGCGCATTGCCGTTTCAACAATCATTTCTTCGTTTTCGACCGAGCAAGGGCCTGCTACGACGGCGATCGGGTGATTTAAGCCGATCATTACAGTTCCTAAAGGAGTCGCAACCGCTACAGAGCTCGGTTCACCTTGGCGGTATTCCAGACAAGCGCGTTTGTAGGGTTTTTCCACTCGCAGAACTTCCTCAATCCAGGTGCTCATTTCGCGCAGTTGCATCGGTTCGAGCTCGGCGGTGTCGCCTACTAAACCCATGACGACTTTGTAACGCCCGACGATTTTTTCTGGTGTCAAACCCCAGTTGGTGCGGAGTTCTTCGTCTAGTCGATCGATCTCGGCTTCTGGAGTGCCGGCTTTCATGACAATAATCATATTTTTTTCTGTTGTGTTGCGCTCAGACACGCATTATGACACGGATTTAGTGCTAAAAATAGATGCCGTGCGATCGAGCTTCTATTTATAGTCTTGGACGTAAGCGTAATTAGAAACCGGGTTTTTTTACAAAAATCCTGCGTTGTAGCCTTGAGATTAGGTGAAAAACCCGGTTTCTTTAGTCTTCATACGTCCATGACTGAACTATTGCAAAAATATCTAGGACGGGCTAGAAGCCCATCCCACAAAAATCATTTTTTCTTGTGGGGTGGGCTTCGACGCCGCCCGAAAATTTGATTAAAAGGACTTTTGCAATCTTGTCCACTGAACTATTAAATGTTGACTAATGACTGATGACTAATGACTTCTAACTTTTGGGTTTAGCCGCGCGCCACGCTTCTCGCATCCGTCCAAAATTAGTATTAAATTCTTCCCACCCCAGAGTGCTTCCTGAATTGTCTTCATCCCAGGAAGCCGAGAGAACTCCGTAGCTTAATCCCAGTACACCTAAACCAAAACAGCCCATGCTTACCAGCAATACTGCTGTGTTGGGTAAGTCAAACAGGCCTTTGCTGACTATCAAATAACTCACAAAAAATGTGGAAATTCCCAGGAGTGTCGGCGCGCCACAGAATACCGCTATGCGGGAGATCATGCGTTTGCTGACTGCTTCTGGGATGGATTGCGCCTGCGGGCCTGTTTTTTTTGTGGCTTTGGGCTGCTTGTCTGGTTTTGGTTCTTCTGTGACTGGCTTTACTTCGGTTTCTGGGGGCTTTTTAGCTATTTTTTTCCGATTTGAGGCAGGTTCAAAGGGTAGGCGCTGGGTGGGTGGTTCGGAGGACATATTTTTTGTTTAACCTGAAATCTCGAACAATTATTCAATAAATCTTGGCGAGGGTTTACGCAACTCTGATGGTTAATCAACGGTTTGAAACGGATTTGTGATCAGTGCGTAAATCCTGCTGGCGATTGTCCAAGATTCTTGAATATTGTCGCAAATTTTCGCTTGGCTGTTTAGCCGCGAATGCCTAGACGGGCAATTAATGCTCTGTAACGATCGACATTTTCCTTTTGCAGGTATGCTAGCAAGCGCTTGCGGCGGCTGATCATCATCATCAAACCACGCCGGGAGGCGAAGTCTTTTTGGTTGATTTTCAGGTGGGCGCTGAGTTTGCTGATGCGATCGCTCAGCATGGCGACTTGGACATCTGCTGAACCTGTGTCGGTTTCATGGGTTTGAAAATCGCCCATGATTTCTTGTTTGCGTTGTTGTGTAAGAGCCATGAATTGATTTTATGCTTTTTTGTACGATTGTCACAATCCCATATAGTATCACAGGGGAACCGTGAAGGATCAAATTTTTCGCACGGATGAGTTTATTTTTTTGAGCAGCATAGACTTGAATTGCCAACAGACTTAGGACGGGCTGGACATCCCACAATTTTTTTTCCTGTGGGATGTCCCGCCCATCCTGGGTGTTTATTCCCGGTTGCTGGATGTAGTAGGTGATTATCGGCTTAAATGCCCGATCGCCTCACGAATCCAATCTTCCGCACCTTTACCCGACAAACTATCGTCTTGACAGAGATTTTGCAGCGCATCCAAGACTTCCGCCCCAGTGTATCCCATCGCCAGCAAGACCATCTCCACTTCTTCTTGAATAGCTGGGGGGACTCCGGCGGCCATTGAAGTTGTCAAACCTGCTTCCTGTCTCCATTCCGAGAGTTTGTTTTTGAGTTCGAGGACAAGGCGTTCAGCCGTTTTTGCGCCCACACCGGGGGTTTTGGCGAGGACACGGGTGTTAGCGCCGACGATCGCCTGTACTAAGTCTTGCATTCCTAGAGTATCAAGAAGTGCGATCGCCAATTGAGCACCAACACCGCTAACACTCGTCAACTGCCGAAACAAATCGCGTTCTGCCGCGCTACCAAAACCATACAATATGATTTGGTCTTCCTTAACTTGCTGGTGAGTAAAGATTTGGGCGACTTCGCCGGATGTTGGCAATTGACCAGTCACACGGGGCAAAATCTGGATTGCATAGCCAATTCCATTGACTTCGAGAATCAAGATGACGCGGTTGCTGCCTTTGCTGATATCGGCGACTGTCCCTTTGAGATAGCTGATCATATTGTTTTTGACTGAATACTACTATACTTCTGTATCGCTCTCATTGTTTTCTAATTCAAAATAAGCACAATTAGTAGGGTGCGTCAGTCTGGAAAACCCTAGTTTTTGATAGTAACCTGAAAACAGACGCACCCTACAACTATACTTCTGTATCGCTGTGCTGATTTTTCAATTCAAAATAAGATGCTCTTTAACCAAAGACAAATCAGTATTGCTAAAATTCACCACAAAAGCCACATTTAAATTTTCCAACGATTTGACAAACCACATAATTTCATCAGAAGCTTTACCTTCATAGTGGTTGAACAAAACAGAAAATCGCTTTTCCAACTCAGGTTTAACTTTACCCGAAAGCAGTAATATTTTCAGCAGTAAACCCATTGTCCGGCTGGGGCCGAGGTTGTATACCAAGTCGTAAAAAACATAGTGGCTGGGATGTTGAGGATTTTTCACTACCAAAAAATTGAACAATTGGTTGCAAGTCCGAGCTAACAATATATGATTTAATTTCGCCGAGTCGTTTTCGGGAAATATATTTTTGATGAACTTGTACAAGCGTTCGTTAAATTGACGCCCGCCATATTCTGGCTCGATCGACGAGATTAAATATTCATATAATGCTACTTTAAATGAGCCGTAAGATGGAATTTTTCTAGCATCTCTCAGAAAATATTGAGCCGATTCTTTGTAACTGCGATCGCCTGCTACTTTCCCGGCAAATTCTCTAACAGCTAAGTGCAGTTCCGCATCATTCAAAAGTGTGGGATTTGGCGCCGAATGCACAATTCCTATTTCTGTATTTCTCGGTTCAACTAAATAATTTAAATATTGAGACAAGTTTTTTTCAAATTGTCGCTGTCTTTGAAATTCCAGTTTTTTGATAGTTTGGTGGTCTTCCTCAATGCTGCCTTTGCTCAGCAAAGAATGCCCGTACAAATAAGGATACCGACAAATTAATTCACCCAAGGGAGCATGACTATCTTTTTCCTGCGGTTGCGGCTCTTGCTCTACGGCTTTTACTAAGCGCTCTAGAGTCTGAAATTCTTCACTTTGAGTAAAGAATGTTATTTGTTCTTGCAAGCGCTTGACTATGTAAAATTCCATCCCGAATCGGGGAGAAGTCTGCTTAAATAAAGCTACTAGATTGGCGATCGCAAATTTGTGCTGTGAGTGCAATTGCCAACGGTTGATCGGGATGTAGCAGCAGCGGTGGAGGATATATTTAAACTCCCGATCCGATCGCTTGACGGAGATGATATTATACAAAGTTGCTTCAATTTCGCGATCGGGATAGCCCATGCCGTCGATAAATAGCTTGCGGAAGCGCTCGATCACCTGTGCGGGTGATTCTTGTTCCACGCAGGAGACGATGTGATCATACAATATCTGTTCGTTGCTGCCCGATAAAACAGCATCTGAGGGCGGGGTGAGAATACTCTCTGCACCACTGTCTGAACTGCTTTTTACAACTTGTGCGACAGCGACTGTGGGTTTATTTTGAAAATTCCCGGGATTCAAGAACCAATAATGTTCTTGGCTTAATTGTTTGTTTGCGGCCCAATCCAAAGCTGACTGCAAACTTTTCCCGGTCAACAACTGCGATTTATCTTCGCGATCGGAAGCCAGCCATGCTGCCAGCGCTTCGCGGTACGGAGCGAGATTTCCCAGTTCTTTTTCCACCCAAAACTGATTGAAAACAGATTGATAAATTAGGTTGGCAACTATTAATTTACCCTGAATTTTTACCACCAATCCTGACAGTTGTAATTCGATTTTTTCGGGAGCATAATCGGCAGCAACTCCCGGCGCTTCTTCCGGCTTTTTGGGATCGGGCGGTTGCAAAATTTGCTGGTACAGCGTTAACAGTCTGGTGAGATCACAGCGGTTGTGGAAAAGGCGATCGCGAATTGCTGTCAAATGCTGGGGTTCGTCCCATTCTTCCCAATTTGTAATAATTCTGTGTTTGAGCAGTTGTTCCACCTGCTGGGCTTCGCAATTTCTGCCAATGAAATTCCCGTATTCAAGTACCAATTGGCACAGTCTTTGAGTCAAAAAAGGTTGACCGTCCGTCCAAGCTAATATTTCTTGGAGCACTTTTTGCGGGCGAAAAGCTTTGAGTGCCAATCCTTTTGTTAGTGGAAAACTTTCGTCCAGTTGCAATCGACTTAAATTAATTGACCGTCCAATATGAAAAGGGTTGCAGCTTGGATCTCGGATCAATTGTGATGGGGTTGCTACTCCGAAAACTGCAAAATTCAGGCGATCGTATTCTGGTTGCTCTGCCCGCTTGGAGTAACAACCCCGGATCAATGCGAAAAAATCGCTGGTACTGAAATTTAGGCTACTGGTGCTGTCAATGTCGTCTATCAAAATTACCAGATTTTGCCGCAGAGACTTGAGCAGAACTTTTTCGATGAATATCTCCAATCGCTGCACGGGTGATAGCACTTCGCGATCGTTCCACCATTTGAGGGCATCAAACCTATTTGTGAGGCGTAAGCTGCTGGCGATGCGGTACACGATCGCGGCATACCATTTTTCGAGGGAAATTTCTGGGCTGCTGATGCTTCTCAAATTGATGGCGACAAAAGCTGTACCTTCTGCTTGCAACCTTTTGGCAGTTTGCACTAGCAGGCTGGACTTTCCCATTTGTGGCGAACTCAACACGTAGCAGAATTGTCCGGCTTTTAGTCCTTCGTAGAGTTCGCTATCTGCCGATCGCCTGACATAGGTGGGCGCATCGGCAGGCAAATATCCTCCGACTTGATATTGGTTGGTTGAGTTGACGTATGCTGTCATCTGCGAATTCATCAAGATCCTGCGCCCCTATACTGTGCGATCGAAAGGTTACAAATTGCAATAATTATTATTTCCAGCTTCCTATTATGGAAAATTTTTGTGCATCTTTCTCTATTGTCTACTAACTGACCTTTCTGTTGCTCAATCTTTACCGTATCTTTGCAACTGTTGACCTCAAATCTGGTTTCGCGGGCGATCGGACTCCGACACTTGATTCTTTACACTCGTTCACATAACGATATCAATTTTTGCTCGATCGGATTGAGAACACCAAAACGCCCTTGAGTTCATATTTTTTTACAATAATACTTTAAAATTCACCCGATGGTATGATGTTGCCAGGGAAACTCATAACCGCAATGGCGTCAACCTTCTGCCTCCGGCTGCGGAATGCCGCAGAAAAAGGCTCAGCAATGAGTAGCAATAAAAAACCTCAGCGTTTGGCTGAGGACTGCTTGAGTGGGAGATATCGTTAATCTGCGTTTTTTTTGTTGACTTAGATTGCATGAAATTCCATGCTGCTGACACTTCCCCAGCTTTCGCGTGCGGGAATCTTTAAGGACAAACTTTTGGGGATGAATCCACAAAAAGTTTAATTCTTAAAAGCGCTGTCAGTGCGCTGCTAGCCACTGGCTCAACGATAAAAGTTAAGTCTGTGGCTAATTTGTAGAAGATGCGCCCTGATGAATTAACTACCCGATAGATGAGCACCCTGATGGCATAACTCCCTGATGGATCGACGCCCTGATGGCCTTAGCCCCACTACCCAAAAAAATCTGGTTGGTGGATGATCGTGGACATTAGTAACACGTCACTTCCGGCGTTTCCGATCGCAAGCGGGTGTGCCTGTCTGAACTGATTATGGCAGGCAGATTTATCAGAAGACAAGTGGGCTATTGCATCAACCCACTTCTCACAGATCGGGTTAGCCAAAAAGGTGTCTATCTACTCAAATCAGGGTCATCGAACATGAAAAACAGCATCTTAGTATTAGCGGTAGTTGCCACCGGTGGCATGAGCCTTTTCCATACGGGCAGCGCCCGCGCTTCTGCGATCGTCCCACAATCTTCATCAGCGAGCAGTTTGACTGCGGGGGAGAGTCGTCCCGACTTTAACTACACTGGAACGAATGAGGATGGGGAGCAAGAAGACGTAAAGACAGGTAAAGGCAGGAAATAATTGGCGCTGTCACTGGTTCGCTCATAGCGGTTGTGGTTGTGGTTGTTGTCGCAACAGCCTTGGCTCAAGGGGGTGAAAACTCGCTCGGAATATTCATTCTACCTAATCCGAGGGGTTGAAGTCAGAACGGTGAATGGGAAAATAAACAGGTAAGGCGAGTCTGTCGGTGGAGTTTCCCCGCCTATGAACTTCCTTATCTTCTGATGTTCGGGATTCGGATCTGGCACAATCGTATTTCATCTCGTAAAAACCCAATGGAAAATATTCTCGAAACTACCCGCAGACAGCGCGTATTGACAAGAACCCAGGAACGGCGTCAGGCGACACCAAAAGAAAAACAGTTAATTCACCTGCTGGCCAATATGGCTTGCAGTTTGATTAAATACGACTACAAACACGCAGCGGGGAAGGGAACCATCCCGCCTTCGGAAAGCAAGCGTTTAGCGGAATGGCACTACCTGCGAGTTCAGCAAATTCGCCGGATCGAACGCTCATTGGAGCCCGTAGCGACCCTGAAGCGCGTCTACTACAAGAGCATTCTCAGTCCGAGGGATCTGAAGTCTTTGAAGCTTTTGTGGCTTGAGGAGGACAAAAACCGCGTCAAACGGGTCGATCCTGAGTTGGATGACATCCTCAGCGAAGCTTTGGATCGGGGGGATACTTTGAAACAGCTATTTCACTCGATCGAGTCCAAAGAACGGATCTTTGCAGAAACTCCTCGCCCGGGCGTTGTACCGCTGTGGGTGAAAGAGTGGGAAGACTCGGAATATGACATCAACTATTTTCCGCCTTCTTTCTCTGCATGGGTTTCCATCGTGGACGATTAGGTTCGGCAAGAAACTCTTTGACATGGCATCGATCGCAAAAATCAGATGGTAAAGCTATTTGCGATCGCTGCGATTGGCGAGGAGTGCACGGGCGATCGGCATTAGGTCGGCCTTGCGCCCAGGCATCGGAGTACAGAGAAGTGAATCAGAGTCAGTAGCATTGTACAATGGGGGAAAACCAGGGCTTCAGCTAATAGCTGATAGCTGATAGCTGATAGTGTCCCATGACTGACTCGATTTCTACTTCTCCTTTAGACTCGGCGGCCGATACAGCCGAACTACGCTCTCAGTTGAGGTCTGGTTCGGAAAAAGCTCAACTGCAACTGCTGCAACAACACATAGCAGATGCCGGTTGGGATGTATTGATGGAATTTTTATTAGAGCGCAAGTCGCAGGAACCGACGGCGGTAATGGGTAAGGTTTACCAAATTCTTTATAGTGCTGACTCTTCGAGGGCTACGGAGTTTTTGCAGGCGAATTTTCCGACTGGAGTTGTGCCGTTGCGATCGGACTCTAACATTGACTACACTCCGCTGCAACAATTATTGGCGATACAGGAATTTCAAGAAGCCGATCGCTTGACATTAGAGAAGCTTTGTGAATTGGCAGGTGGAACAGCTTCGGTGAGAAAGTGGCTATATTTTACCCAAGTTGAGAGTTTGCCGGTGGCAGATTTGCAAACAATGAATACTTTGTGGAAAGTTCATTCCGAAGGCAAATTTGGCTTTTCGGTGCAGCGGGAAATTTGGCTGAGTTCGGGCAAGAATTGGGATAAATTGTGGCCGTTAATTGGCTGGAAGAAGGGCAATAATTGGACGCGCTACCCGCAAGAGTTTATTTGGGATTTGAGCGCGCCGAGGGGTCATTTGCCGCTGTCAAATCAGTTGCGGGGAGTGCAGCCGTTTTCGGCTTTGATGGCTCATCGGGCTTGGGCGAAGTAAGACGTACGGTTGAAACCGCCCGGTTTTCTTTTGAGGAATGTTGGGAAATTTTGTATAAGATTGTGTCCGGTGTACGATCGTAACAAAAACGGTTCGTAGTGCGGACTTCAGTCCGCTCTTATTGCGGACTGAAGTCCGCACTACGAACCAATCTTAGATATGTCAATCGATCGGACACGATATAATTGATATTTGAATTAATTAGCGAGAGGGCTACGAGTCATGGTAGGCATCGGAACCAAACTCACTTTAGAAGAATTTCTAGCTTTACCCGACGGAGATGTATATTATGAGTTTGTAGATGGTGAAGCAATCCCCAAAGTGTCTCCTAAATATTTTCATTCGACTTTACAGTTTGCTTTATGTCGCCTGATTGGTGTGTGGTGTAAAAGTCGCGGGCGAGTTCTTCCAGAATGGGCAATTCTGTTAAAGCGTCTGGGTAAAGATTGGGCACCTGTTCCTGATTTGACGTATATTTCCTATGAACGTCTGCCGAAAAGTTGGCGGCGGAATGAAGCTTGTCCTGCAATTCCTGAATTGGCGATCGAGATTATCTCTCCCGATCAAACCATGAAGGAATTTGAAGAGAAGGCGCAGGATTATTTGGCGGCGGGAGTTCCGCGAGTTTGGGTTATAGATCCCGAATTGATCTTAATTAGAAGCTTTTTCGCTGATGGTTCTAGTCAGGTGTATACGGATAGAATGGCGATCGCGGATGAGTTGTTTCCTGGTTTGGAGTTGACGACTCGGCAAATTTTTGAAGAGGCCCAGTTGATTGACTGAGGGCGATCGCTCTTTTTGGGTAGGTGGAGCGATCGCAGCTAGTGTAAGATGTCACTTATACTTCCATGCGGATTTTGACGGTAGTACCAAAGGCTTTGCTGAAGGCTGATTCAATTTCGGGTAGTTTTTGAATTGCCATTAGCAAAAGTGGTGTTGACGAAACTTGAATCCAGGCTTCCCCATCATTGAGAGCTATCAGTTTACCGTGCTGTCGCATGAGTTCTTTAGTGCTGCGTGCTGATATGTGACGCAACACAGTTTGCCATGTCGGACTTAGCATTCCTTGGATTGCTTCTTCCATTTGTTTGAGGGTGTCCATTTTTTTAGGTAAAACGCCTGGTAGTTCCAGTTGAACGAAATTTTGTGCTTGCATAGTCTTACTCCTGATAAAGAAGTGATTGTTTTAAGTGGGAAATGAGCGATCGCCCTGCGCTTGCTTCCTATCTCTATATTCCTTGAACTGCAAAGGCTTGACAGCTCAATTTCAACGCACCTCTGGCGCTGTCTCCAAAAGTGAGCCAAAATTGAGCCGCGCCAGAAATGGGCAGATGTTATAAGTTAAATATGGTTAATGAAGGTTAAAAAATCAGCATGGCAGCTACTCTTAGAGCATCGGAATCTGGGCTGGAAATTGTCGATATGGCAAGAAATAAGAAAGGCTGGAACAAAGACGCTCTTAGCTGGTACGACAAGGCCCAAACTTCAAAAGCAACTTTAAAGCGGTTTTGGCGGGGAGAGGCTATTCAACAGGGGGTTTTTGTCGAGATTTGCGAGGCTGTAGGAGTGAATAACTGGGAAGATATTGTTGATAATAATCCCTTGTCTCAGACAGATTCGAGAGTAGAGTTTTTTGCTTGTGACGATGCCTGGGTAGGTCGAAAAGACCTGATCGCTCAACTCGCAGAGAAAGTTCAGGGGTCGTGTCGCTTGTTAATTCTTCTTGGCATACCGGGAATTGGTAAAACGGCTTTAGCTGAAAGATTAGCGGTAGAGTTGCAAGACGATGGTCGTAAGTTTCATCAGGAGAATTTTGAAAACGAGCAACAAGCTTCGGATTTTGCTAGTGTCGCGATTCGATGGTTGGAAAAGTGGGGAGAACGGATTACGCCAGAAGACCGTAAAGATACACAGCGGTTGCTGAATCGATTGGTCAAGCGATTGCGAGAAAATCGGTATTTAGTGGTGATAGATTCTCTGGAACTGATTTTAAAAGGAAATGAAGAAACAGGCTGGAATGGTTTTCAGGATGATTGGTGGATAAAATTTTTTGAAGTTTTTTTGGCAGTAGAATCTTGCCAAAGTCGGATCGTCGTAACATCGCAGGATTTGCCAGAGCAAATTCCGCCTCGTTATCAAAATTTCTGGTATTGTCAAGAATTGAGGGGACTGACAGCATCAGAACAGTTAGACTTGTTCGATAAAACTGGACTAGAGGTTGAAATAGATTCACCAAACAGACCCTATTTAGAACGAATCGGGGCTGCTTATGAAGGGCATCCATTGGCTTTGCGGGTGATTGCTGGGGAAATTGGCAGTAAGCCTTTTGATGGCAACGTGGCGGGTTATTGGAAGAAATACGGGCATGAAATTGAAGAAGTGGAGAAGGCAATTGAGGAAGCTAAAACCAAAGGAATAACGGCATCAGCAGATGACAATTGGCGACTCGATCGATCTACTCGCGGACTGCGAAAAAATGTGCGATTGCGGCTGGAAAAGACGTTTGAGAGATTGAAAAATGATGTGCTGAATTCCTATCGATTGCTTTGCGAAGCTTCGGTGTATCGCTGTGCAGTACCGGAGGAGTTTTGGCTGAGTCATTTGGAGGATTGGGATTGTGATGAGGAGAAGCAAGAGTTGGCGTTGGATGCGTTGCGCGATCGCTTTCTGGTAGAAGATGAATTAATTGACGATGAGATACACTTGCGGCAGCACAATTTAATTCGCAGTGTAGCATTAGAGCATTTGAAAAATTTGACAGTGAGGTAGTGGACAATATGAAGAGTTATTTTGCTGAATTTGATTTAAAAAGTCAAAATGGTTTGGAAGTTGACATCACGCCACCGGGAGATTTGGTGCTGGCTAATCTGGGAATTGATCTAGCAGCACCGGAGTTTAGGGAACTTCCCCCTTGTAAACGCGCTCAGTACAGAGCAGTTAAAAATTGGCTGACGAAGTACAAACCGAAGCGGGATGCTTCCAATCTTGAGAAAGTTCGGGGATACTTGGAAGCATTTCACCATCTCTGCGAAGTGGAAGACTGGGAAAGAGCTTGGGTAATCCTTTTGACTCGCCTCAATACTCCTACTAAAGAACAATTACATAATCATTTGAATACTTGGGGGTACTATCAGGAACAAGCGGATATATACGATACGCTTCTAAAAAAAATTAACAATCCTAATTTGATGTGGGATTCTAATTGGCTTGAATTAGGTAGCTCCATTAATATTATTTTAACAGGATTAGGCAATTCTTACCTTGGGATTGGCGAATATGAGAAAGCAATTGAATATTATCAACAGCGTTTGAGACTAGCACCAAACACCAGAGATTCTAAAGGTGAGGCATGGGCTTTGGCAAATATAGCCCTGGCTTATAAAGGTATGAGCAATTACAACGAAGCTATCAATTGCTTACAGCAATCTTTAGAAATTGTAAAAGAAATCGGAGACGGGCCAGGAGAAGCAGCGTGTTTGAGGAATTTAGGGCTTGTATACAAAGATATTTACGAGTATGATGAAGCGATTAAATATCTACAAGAAAGTTTAGAAATTTCGGAGGATATTCCCGACAGTCATGGACAAGCTGCAACCCTAATAGCCTTGGCTAATATTTATAAGGTTCTCGGTAAATATTTTGAAGCAACTGACCACTTGAAAGAAAGTCTAAAAATTGCACGAAAGATTGGATACAGACAACTGGAAGGTACAGCTCTGGGAAATATGGGTAATATTTATTATGACCGTGGAGACTTCTTTAAAGCATTAGAATACCATGAGCAACATTTAACAATCACAGAAGAAATTGGCGACCTTCATGGGAAAGCGAATGCACTGGAAGCCTTGAGTAATGTCTCCTTCTCTCAAGGAAACTATGCTCAATCAATTGATTATCGTCGGCAGCAGTTGACGCTCGCAAAACGAATTGGTGACAGAAAAGGAGAAGGTAATGCCTTTGGCGGTCAAGGAATTGCTTACGGTTGTCAAGGTGAATATGACCAAGCCATTGAATATCATCAGCAGCATTTAGTAATTGCAGAGGAAATAGGCGACTTGAGAGGACAAGCAACCGCTTTGTGCAATTTGGGATGTGGTTTATTCCAACTTGAGCAATATTCTAAAGCTGAACTCTACTTTTGCAGAGCATTGAAAATCTCTCGAAAAATCCGCGATCGGTCTCTGGAAGCTTACGCTTTCAGGAACTTAGCTGGCATTTATCAAAAATTAGGGAATAGCCTTCTAACTCTTGAGTATTGCGATCGCGCTTTATCCATCGCTACAGAATTAGACATCCCGCTAGCCAAACACTGTCAGGAACTGAAGGAACAATTACTGAGCAAACATAACCTATGAGGTATCGGTATCTAAAATGTGTAACGTATCTGTGGTAAGCGCTCGATGAGCAACGCTTTTTCACTTCCATTAAAACAAAGTGATAATTGCCGTATTAGGAGTCTCACTTAAAGTTGCGATCGCACCATAGTTTTCTCTTAGCATTCTCTCTATATCCCCTGTTGAACAATTTCCGCGACGTATCCAAATTACCTTTGGGGGAAATCCCAACAATAGACTCAATTCACTAAAATCCGCATCCTTGGTAACAATAATATAGTCATGCTGACGAGCATAATCCCAAACCTCGCGATCTGGTATAGTAGCTAATCCAATCCCATCAACATGAACTGAACCAGGGTAGATATCTGCGAGGCGATCGACAAGACGAGGAGAGAGATTTTGGTCAAACAAAAGTAGTCTCATGACCCAACGACTAACATAAACTGTTCGCGTTTAGCGGCGAAACTCAAGCAAGCTAAAATATCCTGTTGGGTGAGATAGGGAAAATCATCTAGAATTTCTTGATAAGTCATCCCAGAAGCAAGATATTCCAGCACGTCATAGACTGTAATTCTCATGCCTCGAATACACGGTTTACCACCTCGTTTACCGGGTTCGATCGTAATTATATTAGCGATATCTTGGTCTGACATGGCTCTCTTCTGTTAGTTTCTGTTTTTAATTCTAACCTAGGAAGCTGATTTTCACGATCGCACGCCCTACTCAAACACATTCATTAAGCTGTTTTTGTTCCCCTTCCGGCTGCACTTGCTTTTGCAAACTAATTTTGTCGCCCACTTCATACCCAGAATTAAAGCCAGCCTCACTGCTGACTTGAGAATCTGTTCTAGTTTTAACTTTAACCCCTCGGCCTTTTAAATAATCGGCGATCGCCAGTTGATTCTTCTCAAACATCGATCGCACTACAATAGCAGGAGTAGCCCCCGTATCAGCCGAACCCGGAATCCCCGACTCCTCCATCTCCCGCTTTTGTTCCAGCAATCGCTGTCTCAGCCTTGTGGCGCATCCCACCCGAAAAGCATTCAGATACGCCAATCCCCGGCCATTTCCCTTGCGGTATTTCGCCCTTTTCTCGATCGCAGAACTCAAATACTCGTAAAGGTGCTTGCAAACAATCAGATTTGTAGAGCTTCCCACCAAAAACATACTACCAGTATAAGTGTTCCGCATACCAGTACAACCGTTAGCTTCGGCAATTCCCGACAGCAGCATCATTTTCCAAGTGACAAATTTGGATGTTGTTTCGACTCCGCTTTCATCAATCTCTTCTTGGTGATTCGGGCCTAAATCGGCGAGGCCCAGATTGTACTGCGCCAGTAAAACCGAAGCTTTTTCGGCCGCCGCCGTCGATTCGTTTTCATTGGATGAGGTGGCGAGGGCTAGCAGCTTTTTGATTTTTTCGACAATACTTGTGTCTGCCATTGTTCGATGGGTTGTGGGTGAGGGTAGGCGGTGGTATGGATTTGGGGATATTTGTATTTTACTGGAGTTTGGAATGTGCGATCGTCTTTTTAGGATAATTTAATTGATAGAAGAGGTTTTTTGAACCGCAGAGGGCGCAGAGTTCACAGAGGAAGAGAGGAAGAGAGGAAGAAAGAAGTTTGCAATTGATGGAATGATGGCATACTATTCGAGGACTTCTAGGACTGATTTAGGCTGCAATTTATCTTTAAACCAGACTATTTTTGCAGGAACATCTTTGATATTTACCCCAGCTTTTTCTAAATTCAGCCGTTCGGAAATAGCTAAAATCAAGTTATCACATCCAGATTTATGTACTTGTGCAAATTTCTTTTGTAAATACTCCGGCCGCCAATAGCCGACTATTTCTAAGATAAACACTCGCCCGTCGGGATGTACTAACCGAAAGTCGGGAATCATCACGCTTCCTGGAATTGGGATCAAATCAACTTCTCGTTCGAGTTTCCACTCGCTTTTTAAGCTATCCCACCTACTAGCAAATGCTGCTTCTAGCATACTATCATAGGGTTTGCCGGGGGGATAGTGGCTGACTAAACCGCAGTCGGAATTTAGGGTGAATTTACCTATTTTTACAACCCCGCTAAAAGGATCTTTGGTTTGCAGGGTTGAGTGCATACTCCACTTGGTGACGTGCAGCAGTGCGGGCAGCATTTTTGCGAGGGCTAAGCCGTAGCGGGTGCTGGGTTTGAACAAGCTTGTAGGGCCGTCTATTGTCAGTGTAAAACCGTGGTCTGCATCGCCTTCAATATAAGTCATTAATTGAAATAGTTTCAGATAGCGAAATAAGAGTTTGTATTCTCCTGGATCGTTGCGGTGGGCGGTCAATTGGACTTGACTCGCTCGGTAAAATATGCCTTGAACTTGAGAAAGATTGTATCTGTGAAGCAATTTTTCGGGTGTTGGTGCGTCAAATTGGGTGAGGATTTTGTTTTCGTTTAAATCGGCGTATAAACCTGTTTTGATTTCCTCGGTAACAACTTCTCTGTTTAAGTCTTGGCTGAGCTCTGTGGCTACTGTTTCGAGGGTTAATTGGGTGGATTGCGGGCTGGGAGTCGATCGCGCGGACAAGGCAAATACTCGCTGTCTCAAGTCCGAGGGTTCTAGGGGGCTGATGACTTCCAAGGTGCTGAAACCGCCTTTGAGGAGGTGCGCTAATCCCCGTTTCAGCCGATAGTCGGGGCTGTCGCCTTCTAATTCTAGCAAGCGTCCGTCGAGTTCGCCTTGGGTTTTGCCGATCGCCTCTTGGAAACAGTCGATCGTTTCCTTAGCTGCTTCTAAGTTTTTTGCATCTATCTTTAGGCGGAGAGGAATGATTGATTCGCCGTTTTGGCGGTGACTTAGTAAGTCGGTTGGTAACATAAGCAGTAAAAACTTTTACTCAATTTTTTGTTCTACAATCACCATAACTCCCCTAAGTTTTCCCTCTTCTGTCAAGCTTTGGGTAGTCCGAATTCGCCGATTGTCAGTGACGAGATTGATTGTTTCAACGGCTCTGAGAATGTTAGTTGCTTTATCCCATATTTGAAAAACTATCAGATGATCTCCAACTTCTGTCGCTAGTGTCTTGTAGTTAGAAAATATAGAATCAGGACTTTCAATTTCCACTTGTCCTTCACCGACAACATGACCCACAAAAATTTGGGTTTCAGTCTTGCCATTGGCATAGGTTTGAACGTTAGTTTGCCTCCACTGGTTGTCAACAATTTCCTGGGTTAACACTGCTGTAAACTTCTGCATTTCTTTGCAGTCAGCATCTAGTATTGTCCAGCTTCCCTCCCAAATTCCAGTATGTTTTGGAAAGACTTTAAAGTTTCTTATTTGTCTGGTATCGCTCATTTGTAGGTAATCTAAATTAATTGATTATGAGATCATACACTAAATTGGCTATATTCAATATTTATTTTGGTCATCAGTTTTGACCTATTTTCTTGCTGGTTCTGCTGATTTTTTTGTCGCCTCTAGGTTGACTTTGTAAATTGATTTAAAATTTTAAAGAAACCTAGAAGTGATTTAATTATATAGCAATCCTTTCCTTAAAACTGCCATCCCACAACTAACTTCTTTAAGCTTGTTACCAGGGAATGTCATCATCATCTCCCCATTTTGCGGGTGATTCTGCGGCTTTTTTTGTGGTTTCTCGGTTGACTCCGTAAATTGGTGTTGGTTTGACAGTTTCTAGTTTCGGATATGCTGTGGGCGGCGGTTCTATTTGTGTTTTTGGTTGGGCTTTTTGAACTTGCATTCCGCCTCGGCGACGCTGCGATGTTCTTTCTTCACTGGTGTCTTCGGTGACGACTTCGTAGAGAATTGCTAACTTATTTGCATCGCTGCTTTTGCGGAGAACTCGACCTAATCTCTGGATGTATTCGCGTTCGCTTCCCGTACCTGATAATATGATCGCAATTCTCGCGTCTGGTACGTCAACTCCTTCGTTGAGGACGTGGGAAGCGACGAGGGTTTTGTATTCGCCGCTGCGAAATCTATCGAGGATTTCGTGTCTTTCTTTGACTGGGGTTTGGTGGGTGATTGTGGGGATGAGAAATTCTTGGGAAATTCGGTAGACTGTGGCGTTGTCTCCGGTGAAGATTAAGGTACGCTGGGGAGAGTGTTCGGCTAATATTTGAGCTAGGATTCTCAGTTTGCCTTCGGTACAAAGAGCGATTTCTTTGGCTTGGCGGTGGGCAATCATGGCGCGTCTTCCTAATGGCGATCGCGCGCTGGCCATGATAAACTGTTTCCAACCTTCGAGGCTGGATATTTTGATGTTAGACTGTTTTAAGAAGTCGTTGCGAATGTTCATGGATTCGGCATAGCGATCGGTTTCTTCTTTTGACAGTTTGACCATGATTTGAACTATTTTATGGTCGGCTAATGCGTCGCCTGCTAAATCTTCTGGTTTTTTGCTATATACTGTCGGGCCGACGAGGAAATGTAAGTCGCTGTGGCGGCCGTCGGTGCGATCGGGTGTTGCTGTTAATCCGAGTCGAAAAGGCGCGATCGCATATTCGGATATTACCCGATAAAAGTCCGTTGGTAAATGGTGGCATTCGTCAAACACCAACAAGCCGTATTTATTGCCCAAGGTTTCGGCATGAATGCTGGCGCTGTCGTAAGTTGCGACTAAAATTGGCGTTTTGTCCCGCGAACCTCCGCCCAACAATCCAATTTCGATGTCGGGAAAAGCTGCTTTTAAATTAGCGTACCACTGGTGCATTAAATCGAGAGTCGGTACTACAATTAGTGTACTGCGACCTGTGACTTGCATGGCTAATTGTGCCAGATAAGTTTTGCCGGAAGCGGTGGGGAGGACGACTACTCCTTGGCTTCCCGCTTCCTGCCAAGCTGCGAGGGCTTCTTGTTGATGCTGGTAAGGCTGCATTTCAAGGCTGGGCACGAGTTCAAGTAGTTCGTATCCCCTGGCTTCGTCGGTGAAGTTAGTACACTCGGCTTGGAGCGATTCTACCAGCGGGCGGTAGTGAATGGCCCGAATGCGGAATTTTTCCACGCGATCGTCCCACGTAGCAAAGTCCGCCCAGTCTCTGCCTTTGGGCGGCGGGTGCAACAGGAGCGTTCCGCGATCGAATGTTAGGGTTGGTATGCGGGGCATTTGTTTTTGAGACGCGCTGAGTGCAAGCCTGTTAAATTATAGGCGATCGATCAAATATATTGACAGCAGACTCTCTATAAGTTATTTTTTTTCTAAGCAAATCTATAGAAGCACAATCTACTTTATACTGTTACAGGTTGTTTGTTGAGATTTTTACCCTTTTTTTGGCAAACTTATTTGCCAAAGTGTCAAAATTTTGTAGTAGGGACTTTAGTCCTTGCCGCTGACGGGGAAAGAAAAGAATGAAGTCCTGACTGCAAACGGCTTGGGAAAGAAAAAACTGAAGTCCTGACTAAAAAGGGGTTTTTATCGAGTTTCTCCATGCTTTGAGCTCACTTACCCTCTGAATAATATGTTAGACTTTATCAAATACAAACAAAATTTCTTAGAATCGACTAAAGACTGGGATAACGAGAAATGGAATAATTTTAATGACAATCCATTGGTGCTTGTTTCCCCAATTCTTGACAATTGTCATGTCAAAAATTGCCGCGTGGTTAATAACCGTTTCAAAATGTTGGAATATTTACCTAAAAATGCTGTGGTTGCTGAGGTTGGCACTCAATACGGTCAATTTGCCGAGGCAATACTTTCTATTACAAAGCCCAAAAAGCTGCATTTGCTCGATTATAACTTTGATTTATTCAAAACAGAAATCAGCCAAAAAGAAAAAACGATATTGCAAGAAGGGATAGCCAATGGAACGGTAGAGCTTCACGAAGGCGATTCTTCGACAATTTTAAGCAGCTTTCCTGACGAATATTTCGACTGGATATATATCGATGCCGACCACGCTTATGAAGGTGTATGTAAAGATATTCAGCAAGGTTATCCTAAAGTCAAGCCCGACGGAATGATGATTTTTAACGATTATACGAATTGGTCGGTATGCGAGGTGATGCCTTACGGTGTGGCGAAAGCAGTCAATGAATTTTGTATTGCAAATAACTGGGAAATAGTATTTCTGGCGCTTCATGGTCTAGGTTATCACGATATTGCGCTCAAGAAAAACACTGGGGAAAAGGAGGTGCGAATTCAGTTGCAGGAGGCTAAGTCGGAATTAGAAAACTCGCAGCTTCAGATGCAGCAGCTTGAGTTAAAGTTGGAACAGGCTAAAAGCGCGATCGACTTTATGGAAAATGATAAATTTTGGAAATTGCGATCGCACTGGATGAAAATCAAACAAATATTCTCCTAGCCCCGCCCGATTCCCAAATCTAAAATCTCCAAGAGTATTGTCCCGGTGGGGCTGGTTTTTAGGTTAAATTCGATCGACATAAGCCTGAGATTTAGAGTATCACGTATGGAAATAGGCGTCCCCAAGGAAATCAAGGATTTGGAGTTTCGAGTCGGGCTCAGCCCCACCAGTGTCCGGGCTTGTTCGGACAAAGGCCACACAGTTTTTGTGGAAACGAATGCTGGTGCTGGGGCAGGTTTTACCGACGAGGACTACGTTCAAGCCGGGGCGAAGATTGTCTCCAAGGCTTCAGATGTCTGGAATCGGCAACTAATTGTTAAAGTTAAAGAACCGCTGCCCGCTGAGTATCCGCTGATTGAAAAAGAGCAGTTGCTGTTTACATATTTGCACTTAGCAGCCGATCGTACATTAACCGAGCACTTAATCAGCAGCGGAGTCCAGGCCATCGCCTACGAAACCGTCGAACTCCCCGACAGGAAATTGCCGCTGCTAACGCCGATGAGCATTATTGCAGGGCGTTTGGCCATGCAGTTCGGTGCTCGGTTTCTGGAACGGCAGCAAGGCGGCAGAGGCGTACTTTTGGGCGGCGTAGCGGGGGTAAGACCGGGCAAAGTTGTGATTTTGGGCGGCGGAATCGTTGGCACAGAAGCAGCCCGTATTGCTGTCGGAATGGGCGCTAGAGTCCAGATTTTAGATGTAAATGTCGATCGACTCGCTTATCTAGAAACTCTGTTCGGTTCCAGAGTAGAATACCTCTACAGCAGTCCTTTGCAAATTGAAGCAGTTATCCCCGATGCTGATTTATTAATCGGTGCAGTTTTGGTGTTGGGCAAAAAAGCTCCGGTGTTGGTTTCTCGCGAATTTGTTGCCAAGATGCACCCCGGTTCTGTGATTGTTGACGTAGCCGTTGACCAAGGCGGCTGCGTGGAAACTTTGCGAGTAACTTCTCACACAAATCCTACTTATGTTGAGGAAGGAGTTGTGCATTACGGTGTACCAAATATGCCCGGTGCCGTGCCTTGGACTGCAACTCAAGCTTTGAATAACAGCACTTTGCCTTATGTTTTGCAGTTGGCAAATAACGGGATTAAAGCTTTAGAAATTAATCCGAGTTTAGCGAAGGGATTGAACGTGCAGAATCACCGATTGGTGCATCCGGCGGTGCGCGAGGTTTTCCCCGATTTGCCTGATTAAATTTAGTAATCCTGTAGGGTGCGTCAGGTCGTAGTTTCTCGATTAATAAACTAACACTTTGCTGACGTACCCTACAAGATTACTAAATTTTGTAGTTATTGAATAGCCTGGTGCGTCGCTGTTAGATTGTCGCTCTTTCTTGAGGATCGAGGGTTAATGGCTGACACATAGGTAGCCGAGGTGAGAACTATCTGCCAAGACAATTTTAACATAATGGGCATGGGGCATTTAAATTAATCGCATCCCCGAATTAAAATTTAATTGCAAAAAACACTTGACAGATTCCCGAAGATATGGGACAGTAGTGATTCGTGACCAATGCGGAACTGGCGGAATTGGTAGACGCGCATGATTCAGGTTCATGTGGTGCAAGCCTTCCGGGTTCAAGTCCCGGGTTCCGCATTCCCAAGGCAGAAAAAAGTTTGGGGTTAACCCGATACAGGCAATTAACCCCATTCGCTCTGCTGAATTAAACAATGATTACAAGTATTCAAAATCCCCTAGTTAAAGAAGTCCGCAGGCTGCACAGCTCGAAGGGACGCAGGGAACAACAATTATTTTTACTAGAAGGGACGCATTTGCTCGAAGAAGCTTGCGCGGCAAAGTACCCGTTAGAAACAGTTTGCTGTACTCCCGAATGGCTGGATCAGCACGAAAAACTGTGGGATCAAATTCTTAGTTTAGCCGATCGCACAGAATTAGTAAGTGCAAAAGTCTTAGAGTCGATCGCCACCACAGTTCAACCAGACGGCATTATCGCCACCGCACCCCGCACCGCCACCGCGCCCGCAGAAATCTCAAATTTAGGAATAGCCCTCGAAACCATCCAAGATCCCGGCAACTTAGGGGCGATCGTCCGTACGGCTGCGGCTGCTAATGCCGACGGTTTACTGCTGAGCGCAGACAGCGCAGATTTAGACCATCCAAAGGTGCTGCGCGCCTCAGCAGGAGCTTGGTTTAAACTGCCCATAGCTGTCACTCCAGATTTAACCGCCGAAGTCTCCAGGTACAAAAATCGGGGAATGCAAATATTAGCAACCGTCGCCGACGCCAGTTTAACTTATTGGGAAGTAGATTTGCGAGTGCCAACTCTGATAGTTTTGGGTAACGAAGGTTCTGGATTGTCGCCAGAATTGAGAAGTTTGGCCGATCGACAAATCCAAATCCCCCTCAGTCGCAGTGTAGAATCATTAAATGTGTCGATCGCCTCTGCCCTAATCTTGTATGAAGCTCAACGGCAAAGAAGTCAGTCGATGTGAGATTTGAGACTTCGATTTGAGATTTATCTGATGTCCGGTGGATTGACCTTTATCGCATCTGGCTATTTATTTATGACTCATTTTGGTCTGATTTGTCCCGCATCAACTGGTCATCTCAACACTATGTTGCCCTTGGGGAAAGAACTGCACCGGCGAGGTCATCGCGTCACCCTATTCGGGATACTCGATGCTCAAACCAAGACACTAGCCGCAGGATTGGAATTTCAAGCGATAGGTGAATCTGAATATCCCCTTGGATCAGTAGCGCAAGTGCTTACCCAGCTAGGAAAACTGAGCGGCATGACAGCATTGCGATATACCCTTAGCTGGATAGGGAAAACGGTGACCTTGTTTCTGCGAGAACTTCCGCCAGCATTGAAAGCCGCTGGCGTAGAAGCCTTGCTAATAGATCAAATTTCACCAGGCGCAGGGACGGTGGCAGATTTCCTGGGGATTCCCTTTGTTACCATTTGCAGTGCCGTAGTTGTGAATCGAGAAGCAACAATTCCGCCTTTTTTCACAACTTGGGGCTATAATCCGGCTTTGTGGTCAATATTGCGAAATCGAGCAGCTTATTCTTTTTTCGATCGCATGGCGCAACCAGTTCAAGATTTAATAGATGAATATCGCAGAGAGTGGAAGTTGCCTCTACAGTCACACCCCAATCAAGGTTATTCGCAACTGGCTCAAATCAGTCAACAGCCTGCTGAATTAGAATTTCCCCGCCAGCAGTTGCCCCAATGCTTCCATTTCACAGGGCCTTACCATAGCGCAACAGGTAGGCAAATCGCCGATTTCCCCTTTGAAAAGTTGACTGGGCAACCGTTGATTTATGCTTCAATGGGGACGATCCAAAATCGCCTATTAGAAACTTTTTATAATATTGCTGAGGCTTGTGTGGGTTTAGATGCTCAATTAGTGATTTCTTTGGGCGGTTCAGCCACTCCCGACTCGCTGCCTAATTTGCCTGGTTCGCCGCTGGTTGTAGAATATGCACCGCAATTGGAATTGCTTCAAAAAGCTACACTTACTATTACCCATTGTGGCATGAATACTACCCTAGAATCTTTAACCAATGGTGTACCGATCGTAGCAATTCCAGTTACTAACGATCAACCCGGAATAGCAGCGCGTGTTGCTTGGACGGGTGCGGGTGAAGTCGTTCCCCTTGCTAAGTTGAACGTTTCTAGATTGCGAACTGCTGTTAAGCGGGTGCTGACGGAAGATGCTTATAAAAAGAATGCTTCCAGGTTACAAGCAGCTATTCGTGGGGCTGGTGGGGTTAGTCGGGCTATTGATATTGTGGAACAGGTGATATCTACAGGAAAAACTGTATTATTTCAAAAATAGAAAAACAGGAATTTTTCACCCTTAGTCATCAGGCATTTGTATAATGGGCTTGAGCGCTGTGCGTAAGTCCTGATTATTTTACATTCTCCCATTCCACTAATATGAACATCCTAAATAGAAAACTTGGTCTGCTCGAAAATCTATTTGAAATTATCCACGAGTTGGGTGGAATGATCGATGTAAATGTTGCTAGAATCGAAGGTGAACTTACACCTGATATCCTGCAACAGGCTCTCGATTTGATACAGAAGCGTCATCCAATGTTGCAAGTTCATATCGTTAATGCAGAAGATGGCAATTATTTTAAATCGGAAGGAACACCGAAAATTCCTTTGCAGGTTATAGATAAGCAATCTGAGAATCAATGGATTGAGATTGCTGAAGAAGAATTGCACAAAAAATTCCCTGGTGGCACAAATCCTCTTTGTAGAGTGACGTTTATTCGTGCTGCTAAAAGTAACGAATTCAGTGAAATTATTGCCACATTTCATCACGCTATCATTGATGGTATGTCTTGCATGAATTTCATCAATGAACTATTGTCCTATTGTCACAAAATTCCAGATGGAGAAAATATATCTGAAATCCCTACGATGAAACTTCTACCGCCACTAGAAGAGATGCTAAACAGGAATCTCATCAGTCCAAATAACCTTGATGAAGCTGAACAAAAACCACTTCAAGAATTTCCCAAACCTCAGTTAATTATTGAAACCGAAGCACCTCCAAGTCAGCGACGCACAAATCTTGTGACTCGAATTTTCAGTAAAGAGATGACTCTAAGACTGAAAGAACGTTGTAAACAAGAACAAACTACCATACATGGTGCTTTATGTGCAGCAATGTTATTGGGAACAGCAAAAATTGCTTTTAAGGATACATCTCTGAGTTTATCCTGCGGCTCAAATGTAAGTTTAAGAAAGTCTTGTCAGCCTGAAATAACTCCTGAATCTATTGGTTGCTTTATCTCGATCGTGGAAGAAATTCACACCTTAGAAGAAAATACTAGTTTTTGGGATTTGGCAAGGGAATGTAAATCAAAAATCAGTAAGTCCATTAGTCTAGGAATTCCGATAGCTCGTTTTTGTAATGAAAGTTTGCAATATGTAAATGAGGATATGATTATCCAACTTTCTAATCAGAATATGGGACGAAAAAATACAATAGAGATATCAAATCGTGGTCAATTTAATTTAGCCGACAAATATGGCGAATTAAAACTGAAAGAGTTATACTTTGCGACAGGACAGCATTGGCTTGGTGGTTCTTTTTGGTTAGGTGTAGTAACTTTCCATGAAGAGCTATTTTGTAGTTTTGCCCATGTAGTTCCTTTAGTAAGTGCTCAGACTGCACAATTGTTAGCAGATTCTTTTATAGACACTGTTGAGCAAGCTTGTATATCGGAATCAAATCATAAAATAACTTGATTAGCCTTTGAATCTAATTACACCATTGCTCACGGATTATTTTAACATCTTTAAAAACAATCGAGCTAGTTTTGAGAATTCCCTGATTTTAGGATCGCATCCCATTTGCAACCATCTTAACACCTTCTGACGGTCTTAATAGAAAGCCCCCACGAACCGGCTGCACAGGCTTAGTATTTGCAAGTTCCATCTGCCAACTAGATAAAACTTTTGCCAGCACCACTTTCATTTCAAATTGGGCAAATGCCATGCCAATACAGCGCCGATTGCCGCCGCCAAAGGGAAAATACTCATAGGTGGCAAATTGACGCTCTAAAAAACGTTCTGGTTTAAACTGTTTTGGCTCAGGATATAAATCTTCCCGATGATGGGTGAGATAAATACAGGGAATTACCAAAGTACCTGGTTCTAAACAATACCCCATGATTTCTAAAGGTGATTTCACAACTCGATTTAATGCCAACATTACTACTGGGTAAAGACGCTGTGTTTCTTGGCAAACAGCATTCAAATAGGGCAGCTTTAAAATGGCATTAGAATCTGGATTTTCACCCAGGGAATCTAATTCTTGCAGCAGTTTCTCGCGTACTTCTGGCAGATAGTGAATCCAGTATAATGCCCAGGCCAAAGAAGTCGCCGTAGTTTCGTGACCCGCAGCTAAGAGGGTAATCAACTCATCGCGTAATTCCACATTCGTCATCGCTTCACCAGCTTCATCACGAGCCGCCATCATCAAAGACAAAATATCAGTCCGAGAGGGATCTGGTTGTGCTTTGCGTTCCTGAATTTCAGCATAGATTAGATCGTCAATTTGCTGCTTTAACACTATGAACTTTCCCCAAGGACTCCACGGGCCTAAATCCCGTTGTAATGACGGGAAAAGTAGCATTAATCCCATCACAAAAGGTTGTTTTGGATTCAGGATTTCGATCAGAAGTTCTTTAAGTTTTTCATAACGTAGCCCTTCCTCCAGACCAAATACAGCTTTTAAAATCACCTGAAAGGAGATTTCTTGCATGGAAGAAAGGACTGAAAAAGGTGCGCCGATCGCCCATTGCGCCGTCACTTGCTGAGTGATATCAGCAATTAACTCACCATAAGCCCGCATCCGTTCTCCATGCAAGGGAGGAGTCAACAGCTTGCGCTGGCGTTGGTGCGGTTCCCCCGCCAGAGCAAGCATTGATTGCTGTCCCAACAAAGGCGATTTAATACCCGCCGATTCCCCAGAGTCTAATTGTTTGGGATCGGTGCTAAAAATCTCCTGAATTGCCTGGGGGTTGCTAACGAATACTTGAGGCGTAAAAACAGGGCCAATGCGGAGGGTGAAAATATCACCATAGCTTTGGGAACAGGCTTCCATATATTCCAGAGGTTTAGTCATCCACTGGAATGTCTGTCTTAAGGGGGATGTTTCGGGGCCTTCAGGCAGTTTGTTGTAGGGCATTTTTTATTTATTTTAAAATTCTTTGTTTTAATAATAAACTATAGCATCTGTCCAAATTTATGGTACATAACACCTAAACAGTCAGAAAATTTGTCAGCGATTACTTACTGAGCAAATCCCATGCCAATAGAGCGCCGGTTGCCGCCACCAAAGGGAAAATATTGGTATGGGGAAAATTGCCGTTCCAGAAACCGCTCTGGTTTAAACTCCTCATCTCCCCCTCACCAGATCCTGACTGGTGTAGGTTTTTTGGTAAACGTCTTATCCCATAAAAGTTTAAAATTTGTGCGAAACCAAAGCTTAAAACCGTTGCAATATCTAGGTTTGCAGTTTTTTTTTGCAAAAAACTTACACCTGTCATTCCCCCATTTCCCTCTCTGATATTTCCGGGATTTTGTTGAATACGATGCAACTGTGAAGCTAGTTTGCCGGTACTCTCGTACCAACAGTGCAGGCTTGCAAGAAATAAATGTGAAGAAATGTAGCCAAGCGCTCTCACAAATGTTAAGATTCTTAACACAAGTAGTATTTTGCACCCCCCAACCAAAACCTAACCTGAGACGGTGCTGAGTGGGAGTAGCAGCTAGCTACCATAAAACGAAGCCTCTTTAAATGGAAGGAAAGCGCAAATCCCCGCCCGCTTTCCTTCCTTACTAAAACTAAAGGTTTGCGGTAGTCGCAAACCTTTAGAGGCAAAGATCCTCAGCGGGAAAAGCTCATGAAAACTCTTAAGTCCTCAGATACAGATTCTGTTCGTGCTTACTTGCGGGAAATCGGCCGCGTTCCCTTGTTGACCCATGAGCAAGAAATACTCTACGGGAAACAGGTACAGCGATCGGCGGCACTGCATCAGGAGAAAAAGATTTTAGCCGAAGAGTTAGGCCGCGACCCGACGGCGGCTGAATGGGCACAGGCAGTCGGGCTGTCTGAGGCACAGTTGCAGCGGACGATCGACCACGGGGACAGGGCAAAGCGCCAAATGGTGGAAGCAAATCTCCGCCTGGTAGTGTCTGTCGCCAAAAAATATATCAAGCGCAACGTAGATTTACTCGACCTCATTCAGGAAGGGACGATCGGGATGCAGCGGGGAGTCGAAAAATTTGACCCTACAAAGGGCTACAGATTTTCAACTTATGCTTATTGGTGGATTCGTCAGGCAATTACGCGGGCGATCGCCGAAAAAGGTCGCACCATCCGCTTGCCGATCCACATCACCGAAAAGCTCAACAAAATTAAAAAGGCTCAGCGCCTGCTAGCTCAACAGCTCGGCCGCGCGGCTACTGCTGCTGAGTTGGCGTCGGAGTTAGATTTGACTCCCAAGCAAATTCGCGAATATCTCGATCGCGCACGCCTGCCACTTTCCCTAGACTTGCGTGTGGGAGACAATCAAGATACCGAGTTGGGCGATTTGTTGGAAGATACGGGTACTTCTCCGGAAGATTTTGCCCTGCAATCTTCCCTGCGGACTGACTTAGACCAACTAATGGCAGAACTGACTCAGCAACAGCGAGAAGTGCTCGCCTTGCGGTTCGGTTTAGAAGACGGGCAAACCTTAACTTTGGCAAAAATAGGCGATCGTCTCAACATCAGTCGGGAACGAGTGCGACAAATAGAACGGGAAGCTCTGACTAAACTCCGCAAGCGCAAGCAAGATATCAACGATTATCTAGCCAGCTAGGTAGATTGGGGATTTGGCGATCGGGCTGTTGCCCGATCGCCATCCCCAATCTAAAATCGTAAAAACCGCCGCCTTTAATTCGGTTGTGCCCACTCGGTTGCTAGGACTGTCCTGCTACATTAGTAATTACTTAGTAATAAAGATCGGTAGCGATCGGATAATGGTTATTTAATTTAACCACCCGCGTCTAAAATAACAAGCTGTCTCTGAAACGGAGGTACTCGTGAGTAATTCATCTAATAAATCCCCAGAATTCTTTGAAGAAGATGGAGAAAATGCCAATTTATTATGGCAATACGTGCAGTCAATGGCTCCCGACACTGTTTCTCAGTTGTCTAAGCCGACTTCTCACGAAGTGTTTCAAGTAATGGAGCGAAATATTGTCGGGCTGTTGGGGAATTTGCCTTCGGAACATTTCGGGGTGACAGTGACTACCAGTCGCGAACATTTGGGTAGATTGCTCGCCTCGGCGATGATTAGCGGTTATTTTCTCAAAAATGCCGAACAGCGAATGACTTTTGAAAAGTCGATCCAAGCCAGTGAGAGACACGGCTCGGACGATTAGTAGATTCTTAACATTTAAGTTGTAAAAGTGTCAAGCCCCCCTCGGAAGATGGGGGCTGAATATTTGAGATTTGAGATTTGAGATTGTTGATTTGAGATTAAATTACTCAATAATTATTGATATTATTCTTAAATTAGCAATTAGCAATTAGCAATTAGCAATTACCAATTACCAATTACCAATTACCATTCCCAATTACCCATTCCCAATTAATATGTCTCTTACTCCTGTGGCCCACAAAGTTATCGGCGTTGCTGCGATCTGGAATGACCGACAACAAATTTTGATTGACAAGCGCCGACAACACGGACTGCACGGGGGTTTTTGGGAGTTTCCTGGCGGTAAAATAGAGCCTGGGGAAACGATCGAAGCTTGTATAGAACGGGAAATTATGGAGGAGTTGGGGATTGTCGTAGAAGTGGGCGATCGCTTGATTACAATTGACCACGACTACACTAAATTTACAATTAGGCTCTACGTGCACCACTGCCGCCACGTCAGCGGGGAACCGCAAACGATCGAATGCGATGAAATTCGCTGGGTGACACTCGACGAAATTGACCAATTTACTTTTCCCAAGGCAAACGAACAGATTATTGCTGCACTGCGGCAAAGTTGAACTGTGATGTCAAATTCGGTTGCTACTGTCAACTGTTAACCGTCAACTATCAACCGTTAACTATCAACCGTCAACTGTCAACCGTCAACTGTCAACCGTCAACTGTCAACTGTCAACTATTTTTGAATAGGCAGAACAAAGTGAAAACAACTGCCTCGATCGGGTACGGAGTCTACCCAAATTTGACCGTAGTGGGCGCGGATGATGCCTTGACACAGAGACAGTCCAATGCCGTAACCGTCTGTTGATTTATCTCGCTGCAAGCGAAAGCTGTCTTCAAAAATGCTCGCGCAATTTTCTTCAGGAATTGCCGGGCCACTGTTGCAAATGCTGACTTGAACTTTGTAAGCGGTGCGGTGGAGCATGGAAATACTAACAGTTCCTCGCTCTGGCGTGTACTTGCTGGCGTTGTCAAGCAGGTTGACAATGACTTGTTTGATGCGATCGGGATCGGCATAAACCAAGGGCAAATCTGTGGGAATGTCTGTTTCCAAGTTGAGACTTTTCGCCTGAAATTTGTCTTGAAATTGCAGGATTACATCTTGACAAATCGCCCCCAGTTCGATTTTTTGGGGTTGAATGTGGAGTTGAGCGTTTGTACCCCGGGCTGCTTCCAGGATATCTGTAATCATCCGATCGACAATCCGGATTTGGCGGCGGGCTTGTTTCATCAAATGAGCCGCCAGAGTCGGTGTCAAACGGGACTTTTGCCCCTCCTTCACCTTCTGATTTGACTCCAAAGTCTCCAAAGCCAAAGATGCGGCTGTCAAGGGATTGCGCAAGTCGTGAGCTAGCATCGCAATAATCCGGTCTTTCAACTGCAACTGCTCTTGCAGGTGTTCTTTTTCCTGTTTGAGGCGAAAAACTTCATCGGCAAGCTGCACGAGTTCGGTGGCGCAAGCAACCGAATAGATAGGTTTTGGGTCGGGCAGAGCTGCAGCCAGAGCTGGGGCAGACTCCTGCTGAGCTGCATATTCTTCTACAGAACGCTGCCAGCGGGGCCACCAGTGTTCGAGTTGGGCGATCAAATTGCTGCCGGCGAGAGTTTGTCGCGGCTCAGGATGAATTTTGAGCAGCGAGGGAGTGGCTACAAGTTTAAAGTGTTCGGCTAAATCCGGCTGTTCTCCTACATCGATGACTTGAAGATCAAAGTCGCACTCTGCCTTCAAATCCTGTAGAGACTTGCGGATGTGTCTGGTCTGTTCCCGGGAAGAGGAACGCTTGTCTACGAACAGCAAAAGCTGTAAAAGCGGTGGGGAATTGGCCGGCTGTTCGGGAGAACAGTCGGTGTCGCTGGTGCCGGATGTTGGATGGACGCTGTTGAGCTTTTCGATCGGGTGAAAATAATTGACCATTGCCGAGCCGAGTTATTTCACTTCTACTTTAATTTAATAGTTACTTTAGATTTATGCTATTGTCCGATGATTTCATTACGGCGGGCAGATGATATTTTTGAGATGGAAGAAAAATGAGTCGCTGCGGGTGGTGATTCAAGTAGCGATCGCCTTTTTTGTGCTGTGCCTGTTACTGACGCTACACCGCTACTACAGCTTTTACGCTACATACGACCAAGGCATTTTCAATCAACTTTTTTGGAACGGCACTCAGGGTCACTTGTTTGAGAGTTCCCTCTCTTCGGCTTTATCCACCAATGTCGTCCATCACAACCAGCTCCCGTCCGTATCTTATTACCGGTTGGGGCAGCATTTCACCCCGGCGCTAATGCTGTGGCTGCCAATTTACTCGCTATTTCCCTCGCCCGTGACTCTGACTGTGTTGCAGGTGACTTTAATTACGGCGGCGGGAGGAGTGCTCTGGGCTCTCGCCAGACACTATCTAGAGCCACGCTTATCGGCGACAATTGTTGTCAGCTATTACTGCGCTAACGCGGTCATCGGCCCGACTTTGGGCAATTTTCACGATGTTTGTCAAATTCCGCTTTATGTCTTTGGCTTGCTGCTGGCGATGGAGAAGCGCTGGTGGTCGCTGTTTGGGATTCTGGCAACTTTAATTTTGGCTGTGCGAGAAGATGGGGGAGTTGTTTTATTTGGCGTGGGAGTTTACCTGATTTTCAGTCGGCGCTACCCTCGGACTGGTTTGGCCGTCTGCGCGCTCAGTTTTGGTTACATGATCGTCCTGACCAATCTGATTATGCCTTTGTTTTCTGCTGACATATCCCAGCGGTTTATGATCGAGCGCTTCGGTCAATATGCAGATGGAGATGAAGCTTCGACTCTGCAAATTATTTGGGGAATGGTTAGCAATCCCGGGCGGTTGGTGGCTGAACTATTTACGCCGTTTTTTGGTAAAATCAAATACTTACTAGGTCAGTGGTTGCCGTTAGCTTTGGTTCCTGCCGTAGCGCCCGCCTCTTGGATGATAGCTGGCTTCCCGCTGCTGAAGCTATTTTTAGCGAAAGGAGAGTCGGTGCTGGCGATTAATATTCGCTATGCGATGACTGTGGTTCCAGGGCTGTTTTACGGGGCAATCCTGTGGTGGGCCGGGCGCCAAAAGGAAGAGGATAAAATTAAAAGGGGAGAACAAACAATCTTGCGTTTTCCGAATGCCGTTTTGCCTTTCCCTTCGTCTTCAAAGTTTCGCCGCTTTTGGGGGTTTTGCATCTGCTTATCGCTATTTTTTACCTTCACGTCTAACCCAAATCGGACTTTTTCGTTTATTTTACCGGATGCGATCGCCCCTTGGGTGCAGGTTCCTCTGATCAGACAGTGGCAGCACGTTTCTCAAGTCCGGCCGCTGTTGGCTGAAATTCCTGCTGATGCTAGCGTGGCTGCAACGAATACTATTGTGCCGATTTTGTCAAGCCGCCGCGAAATTCTCCGGTTTCCGATGTTTGAACTGCGGAATGATGCTGGGAAAGCGGTGAAAATGGAATATGTGATTGCCGATATGTGGCAGTTGCAGCAGTATCAGGCTGCGTTTCGCCGGGAACGGGGACAGTTGCAGGCGATCGTCCCGCAGATCGATCGACTATCGAAATCGGGCGAGTATGGCATTGTTGGCTTTGAAGACGGCGCGATTTTGATGCGTAAGGGTGCTGTGTCTGACTCTGCATCGGTGGCTGGTTGGGCTAGTTTTCGCCGTGAATTGGAGCCGATTTTGAAGCAAGGGTAGCGCTGCGCGATCGCCCGAAACTGACGGTGTAGCCCAAATATTTTAGTTTCGGGCGATCGAGCAATTGCCTGCAAAAACCCGGTTTCTGCATAATTTTCCGTCCTGGTTGCTGCCAAATGTCAGCCTTCACGCATAAATTTGCGATCTACCAAAATTTCAGGCTAGTTATTATACAATAAAGTAGTCAACAATACACATAAAGATTTATAAATTTTTGTGAGGGGGAAAAAATGAAAATTTTGGTATTGGCGTGGGAGTTTCCTCCCAGAATAGTAGGCGGTATCGCCCGCCACGTATCGGAACTGTATCCAGAATTAGTGAAGCTGGGCCACTCGATTCATTTAATTACAGTAGAGTTCGGCCACGCGCCGATGTACGAAGTGGTGGAAGGAATACACGTGCATCGGGTGGTTGTGGGACACGCCAGGGACTTTTTTCACTGGGTGGCGAACCTCAACCAAAGCATGGGCCACCAAGGTGGCAAACTGATGCTGGAAGAAGGCCCCTTCGATCTGATCCACGCTCACGATTGGTTAGTGGGAGATGCGGCGATCGCCCTCAAGCATACCTTTAAAGTACCCCTAATTGCCACCATCCACGCCACCGAATACGGGCGATTCAACGGCATCCACAATGACGGACAACGCTACATCAACTCCAAGGAAAATAGCCTAGCTTACAATTCTTGGCGAGTAATTGTGTGCAGCGATTATATGCGGCGGGAAGCCGAACGGGTACTATCGACTCCCTGGAACAAAATAGAGGTAATTTACAATGGAATTAGGTCAGAAAAAAAGCCCCGCAGAAACGAATTTGACGCGATGGGTTTCCGTCGCCAGTTTGCAGCCGATGACGAAAAAATAGTTTATTATGTAGGAAGAATTAGCTATGAAAAAGGCATTGCTGTATTTCTGAATGCTGCACCTAAAGTTATTTGGGAAATGGGGGGGAAAGCCAAAATAGTAATTGTTGGTGGCGGCAATACAGATCATCTCAAACTTTTGGCTTGGAATTTAGGAATTTGGCATAAGTGTTATTTTACGGGCTTCATGTTTGAGGAACATCTGGACAAATTCCAGACGGTGGCTGACTGCGCGGTTTTCCCCAGTCTTTATGAACCTTTTGGGATTGTGGCGTTAGAAAGCTTTGCTGCTAGGGTGCCGGTGGTGGTGTCGAATGCGGGCGGCTTGCCGGAGGTGGTGCAGCATACTAAAACTGGCGTTGTTACTGAGGCAAACAATCGGGATTCTTTGGCTTGGGGAATTTTGGAAGTGCTGAAAAATCCGGGTTACGGGCGGTGGTTGGTTGACAATGCTTATGAAGATTTGGAACGCCGCTTTAGTTGGCCGAAGTTGGCGATGGAAACCGAGTGGGTTTATCAGCGGGTGGTGGAGGAAAGGGCAGAAGTTGAATGGTGAAACTGACAGTTGACAGTTGGCAGTGGGTAGTTGACAGTGGGCAGTTGACAGTGGGAGATATGGCAATTCTCAAGTTAGTGAATTGGTAATGGGTAATGGGTAATTGGTAATGGGTAATTGGTAATGGGTAATCATAAAGTATAGCAACCGCCACATCGGTGAGGACATAAATAACTTCATGAATAGAGCCGATACCCGTACTGCATTAATGGTTTGATTCCCGTTATGCAACTGTCCACGGTCCACTGTCAACTGTCCACTGCTATACAAAGGGAATTTGCATCTTGAATATTTTTAGGGACATCGAACCCCAACGCAAACGCAGCTTGCTGATTTTATTTACCGCAGGCTTGCTATTCTGGTGTAGTTTGGCTTCGCTGCTGCCAACTTTGCCACTTTATGTTCAATCTGTGGGCGGTACAAAACAGCAAATTGGCTTTGTGATGGGTGCATTTGCGATCGGGCTTTTGCTATCGAGGCCGCAGTTGGGTAAAATAGCCGACAGCCGGGGGCGAAAACAAGTTTTGCTGCTAGGCGTGTCAGTGGCTGCACTTGCCCCCATCGGCTACGTGTTCGCTCAATCTGTCCCCTTACTGTTAGTTCTTCGGGCTTTTCATGGGATTAGTATCGCCGCTTTTACTACAGCTTACAGTGCTTTGGTCACAGATTTGTCGCCCCCAGGAAAGCGGGGTGAATTAATCGGTTACATGAGTTTGGTAAGTCCTATCGGTTTGGCATTTGGCCCGGCGATTGGTGGATTTGTGCAAGCTGGGGTTGGTTATACAGCTTTGTTTGTGATGTCGGCGGCTTTCGCCACAATAGCTTTATTTATTACCACCAAAATTGCGGAACCGAATTTTGCTGAGTTAACAAAGTCTGACTCGCTATCTGAGGACAAAAATACCCAAAAATACTGGCAAATGCTGTGGAATCCCAGGGTGAGGATTCCGGCTTTGGTGTTATTGCTGGTTGGTTTGATATTTGGAACTTTGAGCACTTTCATGCCTTTGTTTATCCAAGAAACTCAGGTTAATTTGAATCCGGGATTATTTTATTCTACGGCGGCTGTGGCTAGTTTCGGTGTGCGGTTGTTGACGGGGCGGGCTTCGGACAAATACGGGCGCGGTTTGTTTATTTCTGGCGGCTTAATCTGTTATTCTGTGTCGATGTTATTGTTGTATTTTGCTAATACCAGCAATGCTTTTTTACTGGCAGCTTTGTTTGAAGGTACGGCGGGCGGTACTGTTATGCCGATGATGGTGACGCTGATGTCGGACAGGTGCGAACCTCAAGAAAGAGGCAGATTGTTTTCGCTTTGTATTGGCGGGTTTGATTTGGGGATTGCGCTGGCTGGCCCGACTTTAGGCTTTGTGGCTGAACAAGTCGGTTACAGAAATATGTTTGGTTTGGCTGCGGGACTTGCTGTCTTGGCTTTGTTGATTTTCGCTACTCGGTGTAGCAAGGATTTTTCTCATTCGATGAGATTTGCGATCGGGCGTGGCAAAGATGTTTATGCTTTGAATGAGTGACAGGATGGGGCCGGAGAGCCCGTTTTAGCTATTTTTGCAATCTTGTCTATTGTCCGATACAGTTTAGATCAGACCGTCAAGCGAGTAAAAGCAATGTGAAAAATAGACTCTGCGATTGCTTCGTTCCTCTCTGCGGACAATTCTAACTGAAAAGTATTGGTCTATTGTCGATCGCACTTTGCAATTTTAAACAACAACGCACCCTACAAAATATTGTAGGATGCGTCGCTTTTGATAATGGGCTTGGAGGGATTCGAACCCCCGACCTCATGGTTCGTAGCCATGCACTCTATCCAACTAAGCTACAAGCCCGTGTTGTTTTTACTGTTGCTTTAAGAGTTAAAATTTCAGATTTAATCTAAAATTGAACAATCTCTGTCCCGCACAGAATCTAACACTAACACCATTCTCAAAATAATGCAAGACATTTCCGAAACTTTTTCTAAATTGCCCGATCGCGCGCAGCTAACTCACCTCGACAACAGCGGGGAAGCTCAAATGGTGGACGTTTCGGCAAAAGTGGCAACTGTGCGGCAAGCTGTGGCTGCGGCGCGGGTGCGGATGCTGCCGGAGACATTCGCTGCGATTGAAGCCGGGAATGCGCCGAAAGGTGATGTGTTGGGTACTGCAAGGCTGGCTGGAATTATGGCCGCGAAGCAGACGGCTAATCTGATTCCTCTGTGTCACCCTTTGCCCATTAGCAGCGTGGAAGTGCAGGTGATTCCGGATGCTGGGTTGCCGGGATATCAAATTCGGGCGACGGTGAAAATTAAGGGGGAAACTGGGGTGGAAATGGAGGCGCTGACGGCGGTTTCGATCGCGGCGCTGACTCTGTACGATATGGCTAAGGCTTTGGAAAAGTCGATCGTCATTGAATCGATTCGACTGATCAGCAAAAGTGGTGGCAAGTCAGGAGACTATGAAAATTTAGAGGACTAAATTTCCTGTCTTGAGAGGGATGCAGAATTCAAAAAGCTGCACTTATGATTAAAATAGGCAGAGAACTACTAACATCAAGTGAAAAACTATGCCTCCTCGTTGGCCCCGCAAACCCGATCGCCAAGACCCAGAGTACCGCCAATTAGACGATCGCATGAATTTTGCGATTCACGTCGGTCTTTTTTCTGCTACCAATTCTGGTTTGTGGTTTGTTCAAAATTTGCAAAAGGCTGATTGGCCTTGGGCAGTTACAGTAACGGGTGTCTGGGCTCTAGTAGTTTTAGCCCACGCAATTTTCATTTTTGCGATCGCCAATTATTCGCCCCTCACCAAAGATTCTGGCTGAAGGGAGTTATCGGCGATTTGTTAACTGTTTTGATTGATAACAAATAAGTTTCTTTTTTAATATGGCTAATACTACGCTGGCGATCGAATCCTTAGCAGCCGAAATCGGCGAAAATGTCTACATTGACATTGCTAAGTGGCATTTGTATCTGAGAGATGCTCACCTGCATACCGTTCTTGCCGAACAACTTTACCCGATGATGGCAGATGGCAATTTAGATGATGACAAAGTTGGACAAGTTTTGCAAGGTATTTCAGTTAAGTTGGGCGGTGGTAAGCGGGAAGTGCCGCTGGCAGATTTGATTCCGATGCAGTCTCTGGTTCATTTGATGGATGTGCTTGAGGAATTTCAGCGGAAGATGTAAAGTAAAGGGCGGGTTTTGTGCGTGGATTGTGGGCGCTATGTCTGGTATTTCATGCTTAATCCGCCCCCTTAAATTTTATTTTTTACCAAAACGGCCGCGAATGCGATCGACAAACATATCAACTTCCGGCAACTTCATCTGACTCACAAAAATGGCAAAAACTCCCAACCCCGTGAAACTTGCCACACTCAACTGCACTAATTGAATTACCAACCCTTCAGTACCCAAAACTCTTTGACAGCCTTGCAGAGTAGCCAAAGACACGAAAGCAGTGAGAGAACTTCCACAAGCTAACCCCAGAAATGGCAAACTCCACTCCCCCCAAGGCAAGCCACCCAGCTTTTTATCTAATAAGTACAAAAACATAATCATCGAAACCAGATTCACTCCCACCGTCGCCAAAACTAATCCGGGCGCGCCGAAAGCTCCTACTAACAAATAATCCAGAAGTCCGTTCAAAAAGATATTGATAATACTGACGCGAAAAGGGGTTTCTCCATCTCCTAAAGCGTAAAATACCCGTACCAAAACATCGCGGGCCAAATAAACAAACATTCCAATACTGTAAGCCATCAATACCGGCGTGACAAACTGGGAAGCTGACTGATTAAAAGCATAGCGTTCGTAAACAACGCGGACGATCGGCCCGGCAAGTGTTAGCATTAAAGCACTTAGCGGTAGCATCGTAATCCCGGTCAAAATTAAAGCTTGACGAATTTTATCTTTTAATTCCGGCCAGTCTTTGGGTTCGGCAAGGCGAGAAAAAATTGGCAAAAATGGTACTAAAATCACATTAGAAACAATGCCTAAAGGAGTCATTATCAACAAGCCGCTGTAGCCCATTGCAGATGCAGCTTGAGGGATGTACGATGCGAAAAATAGGTCAGTATAGACATTAATTTGCAGCATTCCCGATGACAAGGTAGCAGGAACCATCACCTTAATTACTTCTTGTACTCCGGGGCGTTTAAAATTAAACCGCAAACGCAATTTTCCCAAGCCCGCCCGCCACTGCGCCACCAGTTGCACCAACCACTGCAAAACTGCTCCCGCTAAAGTTCCCCAAGCTAACACTAAGCCGCCCATTAGTGCGTATTTTGGCTGAGTAATTTTGTCTCCGAGTTGCAGTGCGAGAATGCCCAAACCGCCGACAAGTGCAACGCTGGAAAATAAAGGGCTAATCGAAGGAAGCCAATACATATCGGCGGCGTTGAGAGTGCCGAAACCAATGCCGATTAAGCCTGAAAGTAATGCCATCGGTGCCATAATCCGAAATTGTTGGACGGCAATTGCTTTGATTTCTAAACCTTCTGCTGTTCTATTTAATCCCGGTGCTACCAAATCGATCGCCTGATCTGCAAAAATAATTAAAGCGATTGTTACCAACAGCAATATGCCGCCGACTAAGGTGGTGATAGTTTCGACTAAGGGTGCAGCTTCTTTTTTGTCGCGGCGGGCTAAAACGCTGACTATGGCGCTGTGAAATGGCCCGTTAATACCTCCCAGCAAAATAAATAGGAAACCGGGGATGACGTAGGCGTAGTTGTAGGCATCGACGGCGACACCGACTCCAAAGGCTGCTGCGATCGCAATTTGGCGCACCAATCCAAAGACTTTGCTAATCAGAGTGGCGACTGCGACAATGCCGGCAATCCCTGCTAGGGAACGAGAGGGCTTCTGGGTTTCAGACACAAATGGTTACTAACGCTAGTGCTAAAAGGCTTCACTAAGTTTAATAGCAAATCTGGAAAATCATAACATGAATTCAGATTTTTTCTATGTGTCTGGGTTTCGTGCTATGATTTTTGGGCGTTAATTCGCTCTAGTAACTCAATACGGTTCAGTTAAGAGCGTCCGGTCAATAAAACGATGTGAAAAATAGACACTGCGATTGCTTCGTTCCTCGAAATGACAACTGCTAACCCAAGCGTATAGTCTAATAACTACCAAGAGTTTAGTAATTTGACCATTAGGAGATTTGATTTTGCTGAAACTTTATTATAATCCGCTCTCTACTAATTCTCGCCGCGTCTGGATTCTTTTGCTGGAAAAGGAGATTGAGTTTGAGTTAGTGCCACTTCAATTAAACGGGGATCAGTTTCAACCGGATTTTTTGGCTATTAGCCCTTTTCACCACGTTCCGGTTTTGGCTGATGGTGATTTTCATTTAATAGAAACTCTGGCTATTCTTGATTATCTGGAAGCTAAGTATCCGGCGATCGCACTATTGCCGAAGAATGCTCAGGATTTGGCGATCGCCCGCATGGTACAAATGGTCACAGTCAACGAATTGTCACCGGCAATGAGTCCTTTGGTACGCCAGACTTTCGGCGGCGCAGGCGACCCGGAAAAGCTGGAAAAAGCTGGGCAGCAAGTGGCGACGGTACTGCGGTTTTTTGAGGAGTTGTTGGGCGATACACCTTTTTTTGGTAGCAACACGATTACCCTCGCGGATGTTGTAGCTGGCGTTTCCGTGCCTTGGCTGCCCGAACTAGGTCTGTCTTTGGAAAATTACCCCAAATTGCAGGCTTGGTGCGATCGGCTAAATTCCCGCCCTTCTTGGCAAAAAACCCAAGCTAGTCCCGAACTGGTGGAAGCTTTTAAAACGCAGATGAAACAGTTGATGAAAAGTAAGACAAATTAGCCTTTAAATGATGAGATAAATGAGTTGATAAAAGAAGATAAAAATTTGTATAGTACAATTTGCAAATGCCAACTGCCAACTGACTAATGACTAATGACTAACTTAATTTACAAATATCCTCCTCTTTTGCCCGGAACTCTCATCAAGCGGTACAAGCGATTTTTCGCAGAAATCGAACTAGATTCGGGAGAAATCATCACCGCCCACTGTCCGAATACTGGCCCGATGACTGGTGTTTTGATTCCCGGCAATCCAGTCCTAGTATCTCCCAGCGACAATCCCAAACGCAAACTAGCTTATACTTGGGAATTAATTAAAGTTTGTGATACTGTGCCAACTTGGGTGGGAGTTAATACTGGGCTGCCAAATCGAGTAGTTAAATTAGCTTTGGAATTGAGATTGTTTCCCGACTTGGGTAATTATACTGCGATCAAGCCGGAAGTTGTTTATGGAAAAGACAATAAAAGTCGAGTTGATTTTTGGCTGACTGGTGAGGAAAGACCGATTTTTCTGGAAGTTAAAAATACAACTTGGGTCAAAGATACATTAGCTTTATTTCCTGATACAGTAACAGAGAGGGGACAGAAACATTTGAGAGAATTAATAGAAGTGGTACGGCAGGGTTCGAGGGCTGTAATGCTGTATTTTATTAATCGCGGGGATTGTACGGATTTTGCTCCGGGAGATCGTGCCGATCGCCTTTACGGAGAATTGTTCAGACAAGCTATGAGTGAAGGTGTCGAAGTTTTGCCTTGCCGGTTTGATGTAACTCCCGAAGGCGTGCGGTATTTGGGCTTAGCAAAACTGGATTTACTAACCTCTAAATGATTGGTTTAAATTGCCTGCATTTCTCCATCGCTCTCGACACTAGCAACGCCCGTTACACTCTTTAGTCCTTCTAGTTTCGACTGAGAAACTTCTCCAGTAATGATGCCAGTCACAGGTAGCACCCCATTGACTTTCATTCCCGCCGACTCGCTTGGCAGTGACAACAGATTGAATTACCGATAAGTGTTGGTCGTCAACAGTCACTATGATGCGCTCTACTTGTTCATCAGACATATTCAGCCTCCTTTGGGCTAAATCTCTTGAGCTATTGTCCTTACTGTATCGTTAAATGAGAGTGAATTGTGTTTGTAGAAGGAGGTTTGCGATCGCACACTTAACGTCATCCCAGCCACGGCGGATGCAACAAATACCGCCCCAAAACCCAGGAAGCTGAGGGGAGTTCGTTTCAAGTATTTGTTGGCGTTTGGGGGTGCGATCGCCTCCTAAAGCGTAATCTCTAACATCACCTCAATCTTCTTGCGGCAAATTCTCCAGCCAAACCTCTAAATCTGCGATCGACTGAAAATCTAACAATTCCTCTGCTAGAGTTTCAATTTGCTCGATCGACAAATCAGCAATTTTAGTGGTGATAGATTCCGGCAAAGTTCCAACTCGCCGATTGAACAGACGGCGATTTAACTGACGTAAAATCA